>JACRGV010000005.1 GCA_016212215.1 Nitrospirota bacterium | reverse complement strand
TGAACAAAGGGGGGGATTGCCGTTGGCCATTGAGCACCAAAGGAACTTTCCCCCCCTTAACAAGGGGGGGCTTGGGGGGGTGGTTTTCATCCTCCTTTGTGAAACCTCCGTTTCATGACGGTTCATCCGAAAATAACCCCATCCCCACCCTAACCCTCCCCTTGAAGGGGAGGGAATAAACTTAGTACCCTCTCCCTCAGGGAGAGTGTCAGGGTGAGGGTGGGGGTCAAAATAGTTCCACATTATCTCCGAGGCTGTTATCCTTTATTGTTGCAGGGCCTGCGGCTACTGTTTCCATAATCTCATCCTTCTGATTTAATCTATTCAGGATATGCCTTTCTTCATCCACGGTGTATAACTTTTGAAGGTCATTAAACATATCGTTCTTAACAATATTTTTCCTGTTATTAACTTTTGATGTTACTTCACAATTCAGAGTAATAGCTTCTTCATTATCTAACTCTTCATTTTTTAATATACTGTCATAACTGCTTTCAAGTTTGCATAGTCTTTCTTTCAGTTTCTCAAGAGGCTCTATAACATGTTCTATCTCCTGGCGAGTAATATCCTGGAACTGTAAGGCATATAAGGCATTTTCTATGTCACCTGTTATCACGTTATAACTGCTTGTAAGTGTCTCCATTGCCTCAGAAATATTTGTAATGGATTCCCTGAACTTGTTTGTTACTTCTCTTAAAGAAGTGTCTGATGTCTGAATCTTATTAATGTCACTGCTTATCCTTGTCTTCATGTTTTTATGTATGTGATTTATCGTCTCCCTTGATGCCTTTGCAATCTTATTGATATTTGTAGATGTCTCTGTTGATTTAGTTGCAAGCTTTCTTACCTCATCTGCTACTACTGCAAAACCGCGTCCGTGTTCACCTGCACGGGCGGCCTCTATCGCTGCATTAAGTGCAAGGAGATTTGTCTGGTCTGCAATGTACTCTATTTCACTGACAAACTTTGATATGCCGTCAAAATTGGTTGAGATAGTCTGAAGCTCAGATAAAAACTCCTGACTCATCTTTGACATCTCACTCAGGACATTCAGGACATTGCCGGTGGCCTCTTCATTAATCCTGATTATCCTGTGAACATAAGACTCTCCAAAATCATTATCTTTTGATCCTATAAAGTAGTTGACCACAGTATTTGCCTCTTCAGCACCTTCTTTTGCCCTTGCAATAATCTCCCTGAAGGCACTTCCGATCTCGACTGCGGCCTTTTCAGTCTGATCTGTTATATTTCTCAGGTTATGAATAAGTATAGGGGTCATCTCGATTCCATACTGCGTAGCATCATGTACAGGAGGCAGTTGTATCACTGGTTTATTATCCTCAGAATTTGATTTATCTGTAACCGGTTTTTGAATATTATTTAAATAGTTCTTTGTAGATAAATATGTTATAAGCCCTGAAACTAAAGAAAGGATTATGCCGCCAGCTAACCACCAACCCTGTAGGGCTATAACAGAAATTATCAGTACCGGCAGTGTTGACAGAATAATATTAACTATCAATTTAAGATAACCTTTCCTTTGTCATTCCCGATTAAACACTTAGGGAATGACATTATGAATTATGTTTTTACAAAGATGAACCGAGCAGGATGAGATTATTAACAACACTTTCTTTAATATTTATAAATCTAATTCCTTTCAGATATTTTTTCGCAGAAATTAAAATCTGTACAGCCGGAGTTGTTATATCTTCAAGATTTCCTAAATCAACCACAAGTGATTTATTTGCAGTAGAGGATGCTGATGCAATCTTCTCTTTCAAGGCGGTTGCATCATAAATATCCAGAGAGTCCTGTTTAATAATTATGAGATTTTCTTTAATGTCACAGTTCATTGAAACTCCTTAATGTTTTCTTCTTATTACCTGTTATCCGGTATGCAATTAATCGGCTTCATTTTTCGGAAGGTTTAGGGATTATTTGAAATTATCTTCACGAGCCTTATCTCATTACCCTTTTCATTAAACGAGACCTCGTCCATTATCAGTTTTATCAATGCGAGACCTCGTCCATAACTCTTTGTTAAATTTTCCGGCAGTGTAGGGTCCTGTACCTTTTTATATGAAAATCCATGCCCGTCATCCCTGATAATAAATGAGACCTTGTTATCCTCAAACAGATACTTCGCATATATTTTCTTGTTTGCATACTTTGGGTCTGTTAATCGCTTTTCTTTAAATTTCTCATATAATGAATCATCCGAACTATAGGTTCTTACAAAGTCCGGTATCTCTAAATTACCATGGTCTATGGCATTAGAAATGGCCTCATTCAATGCAGTGTTGATCTTTTTTATTTCCTGCGGAGGTAATAAATTTCTTGCGAAAAGAGGGGCGGTAAGCGCTGTTATGGATTCTTTAATATCAATCTGATATGTGCTCCATGTAAATTGAGAGGTATCAGGTACCTCAAAACATAGCAGGGTAATATCGTCTTCATACTTCTCATACGCATAATATTCATTTATCTTATCTATAAGTTCTGTTGTTAATCCCTTGTGTGAATCTCTTATATTTATTTCCTTTACCAGATAATGTATACCATCAATCCCGATAAATTTTCCATCTGAGTTTTTGATTTCTATCAGCCCGTCTGTAAATAGTATGATTTTATCTCCGGGGTTTAATTCAATAGTATGTACTGAAGGATTTAATTGATTTGTAAATCCAAGACAAAAACCTTTGCTGTTTATAATATCTATAATCCCATTTTTGCGAATAATGAAACCAGGCGGATTACCTGCTGATGAATAGATAAATTTGTTTTGTCCATGGTCTATTATCCCAATCAAGGCTGTTATGAATTCTCCTGCCTGGATGTATTTCATTATTTCATTATTTATCTCTTCAAGTAATTTATCCGGGGAGATATCATCATTCTTTTTAATCATGGAGTGTAACAACATTCTCAGGATGATATTGATAAATGCCGCAGGTACCCCATGCCCTGCTACATCACCAATAAACACTGTCACCTTACCGTCTGCATGTGGAATAACATCAAATATATCCCCGCCGACCTTATCAATTGGTCTGTAAAAAGAATCTATCTTGATATTATTAATTTCCTTTGTATCAAGAGGCATTAGTTTCTGCTGAATATATTTTGCCAGGTCAAGATTATCTTCAAGCTCCCTGTTTCTGTTGTTGAGTATCCTGTTTTTGTTCTCTACTTCCTCCTGCAGATGCTTGATTCGCAACTGGGTCTTTACCCTTGCTGCAAGCTCATCAAAGAAGAATGGCTTTGTTATGTAGTCATCTGCATGGGCATCGAATGCCTCTAATTTAGTACGGATATTATTGTTGGCGGAGATCATAATAATAGGGAGGTTTTGAAGCTTGCCTGTTTTCTTTATAATCTTTATTAACTCTAAGCCGTCGAGACCGGGCATCTCAATATCTGAGATAAGAAGGTCGAAATGGCTCTTATTTAATTCTTCCAACGCCTCGTTACCATTCCGTGCAGAAGTAACATTATATCCTATATTGGTCAGAAAGCCTCTGACCAGACGGTGAGTCATAGGATCATCATCAGCGATTAGGATATTTTTTTTGGTGTTGAAAGATGGCAGCATAATTTCCTTATTACTCTATCTTTATATTTGCAAATGGATTTACAAACTGTGTGGAGTTATTATTTTTATCAGAGGTTGTAAGCACTACTATATCAACCCTTCTGTTTTTAACCCTGTTTTCCTCTGTATCGTTGTCTGCTAAGGGCCTGTATTCACCATATCCTATTGCAGTCAGTCTCTTGGGGTCAATCCCATCTGCAATGAATCGTCTTACAATGCTTGTTGCCCTTGCAGATGAAAGCTCCCAGTTTGAAGGGTAGATAGGACTTTTTATAGGCAGGTTGTCTGTATGTCCTTCAACCTGCAGGTTCTCACTCATACTTGAAAGCACGCCGATTAGACCGTCAACTGACTCCAGTGCATCTTTTCTTATTTCTGCACTTCCTGAATCAAAGATTGCAGTATCGGTAATTCTGATTATGATACCCCTCTTATCATTAAAAACATGGATCTTTTCTTTTACCTGTAATTCCTTCAGAACTTCCCTTATGGCTACTATTTTTTCAACCTGATACTGTTTTTTCTCAGAGGCCTGCATATTCGGGCCGACATCTATTCTCTTTGATTTATAATTGGATGGGTTGAACGCGGCCTGAGCAGAGTCGCTTACTGCCCTGTACTTTCCTTCATTTACTGATGAGGTGGAGTACATCGTAACAAAGAAGGCAAACAGCAGTGTTATAAAATCTGCATAAGACACAAGCCATCTTTCATGATTTTCATGCTCTTCATGTTTTTTCTTTTTATGCGACATAGGTTAATTGACCTTATTCTATTTTGCTGTTTTACTCTTTTCCTTATCAAGGAATCCTTCCAATTTTTCCTTCATCAATCTTGGGTTTTCTCCGGTAGCGATTGCAACAAGTCCTTCTATTATCATTTCCTTTAGTACACCTCTTGCCCTGATTTTTATTTTTATATTTCCGGCAAGCGGCAGGAATAACAGGTTTGCAGAACCGACGCCATATACTGTTGCAACAAATGCTGTAGCAATACCGCCGCCGAGTTTACTCGGGTCGGCAAGATTTTCCATAACGTGTATGAGACCGAGCACGGCTCCAAGAATTCCCACAGTCGGTGAAAAGCCGCCGAATGATTCAAAAACCTTTGCAGACAGCGCCTCTCTTTCTTCTTCATACGCCATCTCAATACCGAGGATCTTTTCAAGTGTCTCCGGTTCGGTTCCGTCAATTACATATTGGATGCCCTTACGAAGAAAAGGGTCCTGAATATCTCCGACCTTTGATTCAAGGGAGAGTATGCCCTCTTTCCTTGCGATATTTGCAAACCCTTCGAGCTGATTTATATAGCTCTCATAATCAACCTTTGATTTTAGTATGGCACCAATGGCCAGTTTAAAGGCATTCATGAAGGGCTTAATAGGATAGTTGACCATTACTGCACCGAAGGTACCTCCTATAACTATTAAGAAGGCAGTGAACTGGAGGATTGAACCTATATTTCCACCCTCAATCGCCTGACCTATCAGGATACTTGCAATGGCAACTATAATCCCTAAAGGGATGAAGATATCCATTTCTTATCGTTCCTCTTTTACATCTTTTAAAGATGTTGTTAATAAATATGGATTTTCATGGGCAGTTGTATATACCTTGCAAGTCCGGCATTTATTTTCATTATCAATACAACAATCAATGGATGTCCCCAATGACCAGCAAGTAGATTTATTATCTGTAAAGACCCTGCAATTCTCTCTTAAATCAGCAGGGCATTTAAGAATCTTATAGCATGGATTTGTAAGCAGGAGCCTTCGGATACCTTCGTAATTCAGACCTTCTTCATGTATTAGCTTCCATATCTGAATAATCCATTTTACCTCACCATGAGTAAAAAGACGGTGATTGTTCTGAGAATCCCTGTGCGTCCTCAGCAATCCCTGACGCTCATATTCGCGTATTGTTCCAGGAGTTATACCGGTAAGTTTTGATGCAACACGCATTGTATAAACAGATTGAATTTCAAGTTCCAGTGACATGGTTAATGCAAAAAAATATCGGTGTTGTCACAACAAACTTGAGGCAGCCACCATGAGGTAATTTATTGGATATGAACATAAGATACTTGTGACGTTCGTCGCAGGTAAATTATGATTATCAATTTCTAAATAGGTAGGCAAATATGGCTTTTTCATCCGGCAGAAAATGCCTTATTATCAATTATTAATTATCAATTATTAATTATCAATTATCAATTATTAATTATCAATTATCAACTTTGTTTTAAATTTCAACAGGTTAAGCGATGCTAAATTTAAAATTTAATTATGGCACATTCATTGCTTAATACCTTTTTTATGAACAAAGGAATTTATCCGGCATTGTCCGGCGGGGTAGCTTATGAAAAGATGCTGAGTGTTATTTCCAATAATCTTGCAAACATTAATACCTCTGGTTTTAAGGCTGATAAAACAGTATTTAAGGTGGATATGCCGGATGAAGTAAATGTAACTCTTCCGGTTACACAAGATACAGCAAGCGCAGAGAATTTGTTGCCGCCTGCTGATAATACACTTATAGAAGGTCCTTCAGATAAATATTTTACAGCAATTGACTCGCTGTACACGGACTTTAATCCTGGAGTTGTTAAACAGACCGGTAATCCGCTTGATCTGTCAATTGATGGCAATGGTTTTTTTGTGGTCAATACACCGGATGGCGTCAGATATACAAGGAGCGGGAACTTCACTGTAAATTCTTCCAATACACTTACAACTGCAAGTGGACATATAGTTATGGGAGAGAATGGCCCAATAATATTAGAAGACGGCAAGATAAGCATTAATGCAGAAGGGACGATCTCAGTTAATGGTAGTGAAGTGAATAAGATTAAGGTTGTTGATTTTGTAAATCCGGGCAGCCTTATGAAAGATGGCGGGAATCTTTTTAAAGGGGCAGATGAAAAGGCCCCTGAGTCATATAAGGTTGTGCAGGGGACCATTGAATTATCAAATGTAAACCCGGTTGAAGAGATGGCCTCAATGATCGAGGTGTTAAGAGGTTATGAGACATATCAGAAGGTAATGACAACAATGGATGAGACATCGGCAAAGGCGAATGAGATAGGAAGGGTGTGAAACAGTGAATAGTGAATAGTGAATAGTGAATAGTGAATAGACTTCTAACCATTCACTGTTTACCATTCACCATTCACCATCTATGAGTCACTCTTTAGAATAAACAATGGAGGGTAGTAAAAAATGATGAGGGCATTGTATATTGCGGCAACGGGGATGGAGGCACAGCAGCTTAATATAGATATTATTTCCAATAACCTGGCGAATGTTAATACAACCGGGTTTAAAAAGAGCAGGGGGGATTTTCAGGATTTGCTTTATCAGACTATTAAGATGGCGGGTTCATCGTCCGGCGGTGGTACTCAGGTGCCTTCAGGGATTCAGGTAGGTTCAGGTGTCCGTCCTGCATCTGTCCAGAAGTTGTTCAGCCAGGGGGATTTCCAGAATACGCAGAACCCGCTTGACCTTGCAATAGAAGGGGATGGGTTCTTTCAGGTCTCAATGCCTGACGGGACCACGGCTTATTCAAGGTCAGGGTCATTCAAAAAAGACAGCACCGGCAGAATGGTAACGTCAGACGGTTATCCTGTTGAGCCTTCTATAACCCTTCCTGCTGATACGGTCAGTATTACGGTAAGCGCCAATGGCATAGTCTCTGTACTTCAGGCAGGAAATCCTGCACCAACTGATGTTGGAACTCTGCAATTGATAAAGTTCTCCAATCCAACTGGACTTAATTCACTCGGCAGGAATCTCTTCCTTCCAACAGCCGCCTCCGGTGAAGCCATAACAGGCACACCGGGTGAAGCAGGATTCGGGACAATTGCACAGGGATTCTTAGAGGCCTCCAACGTCAACATCGCAGAAGAGCTTGTAAACATGATAATAGGGCAGAGGGCTTATGAAATAAATTCCAAGGCAATGCAAAGTGCTGATGAGATGATGAGGACGGCGAATGAGGTTAAAAGATAGTGGATAGTGGATAGTGATTAGTGAATGGTGAATAGTTAATGGTGAACAGAAGAAAGAAGTTAGAAGCAAGAAATCAGAAGCAAGAGAGGGACAAAGAATATTCCCTCCCCTTCAAGGGGATGGTTAGGGTGGGGATGGGGTTCACAAATGGGCATGAAAATAAGCGGGACAAGAATGTCCCGCCTATCCTCGTAGAAATGGATAGGCGGGGTTTTCCAACCCCGCCGGAGGAGATTTTCGAGTGAACAATGTTAGAGCATATAGTTTAATAATTTACAGTTGGCTGATAATGTTCCTTGCAGGAATATCATTAGTTGCTATAACTCCTATTTCTGCTTATACAGCTAATAAAACGCTTTCTATAACTGAGGCGGAGAAGTCCATTAAAGAATATATTACTTCACATTCTCCATGGGAGGAGTCTCAGATAAAGGTGAAGAATGTATCAATTCCTATTACAGTAAATATTCCACAGGATGGTGGATATGAAATAACGGCATCGCCGAAGTCAGCCCTTATTGGAAGGACTGCATTTTCGCTGAATGTTAAAGGTGATAATGTTACAGCTCAGACATACTGGATAACTGCTGACATAGAGGTGTGGGTGGATGTTGTCCTTACTTCACGTTCATTAAAAGATCATCAGATTATCAGTGGAAGTGATATATATACAGGCAAACAAAACCTGAGTGACCTCCCTGCGGGTTATCTATATAACACTGATGATGTAATTGGAAAAAGACTTAAAAGGTTTGTTGCAGGGAACAGGCCGCTTTCAACAGATATTTTAGAGGAACCTCCATTATTTAAACGCGGAGATAAGGTATTTATTATTGCAGAATCAGATAACCTGAAGATTACAACAGTAGGCACTGCTTCAGAAGATGGATACAAAAACAGACCTGTTAAGGTCGTAAATATACTATCAAAAAGAGAGGTCTTCGGGGATGTAATAGATGGCGGTACAATAAAGGTCAGATGGTAGGGGGCACTGTATGAAATACATCATTGGAGTACTATTATTTATTGCAGTAATAAGCATGAATACTGTATATGCCGGGCAGATAAATGAAAACGATAAGGCCCCCTCACCCGGACCCTCTCCCGCCAGGGGAGAGGGTGCTAAGTTTAATCCCCTCCCGCAAGGGGATGGGAAATTAGTTGAGCAATCGAGGGGTCAGGGGGATATTCAGAATTCCCCCCCTGTAGTTAAGGGGGGGGGAGGGGGGGTGGTTTCTAATGGCCATGAAAACAACGGTTCTCTCTGGTCTGAGGATAAACCACAGTCATTCCTTTTCAGTGACTTCAGGGCAAACAGTGTAGGGGATATCCTTACAGTACGGATAGTAGAGAGTTCAAAGGGTAATAAGAATGCGTCAACCAAGACTGAGAAGGATTCAAGTATCTCAACCTCATTATCTGCATTATTCGGGATACCGACAGACAAATTATCAAAAGGGTCAGTAGGCGCAGAGACCAGTGAAAAACATGATGGTTCAGGGACTACCTCAAGGAGCAGCCAGCTCACTGCTGTTATGACAGCAAAAGTCCTTGATGTATTGCCTAACGGTAACCTTGTAATTGATGGTAAAAGAGAAGTTGTTGTAAATAATGAAACCCAGATAATCTCTATAAACGGGATAATCAGGCCCGAAGATATAGGCCCCGGAAATACAATATTGTCATCTTATATTGCCGATGCAAAGATTACATATACAGGAAGCGGTGTTATCGGCGATAAACAACGTGTAGGCTGGCTTGTGAGGGTGATTGATTTTATATGGCCGTTCTAAAAGGCAGTGAATAGTGAATAGTTAGCAGAAGCAAGAATTCCCCCTCCCTTGACGGGAGGGGGGCAGGGGGAGGGTGAGCATAGGCGGTTGTTAGCATAGGTTAGAAGGAAGAAATTATAAGCAAGAAACAAGAAGCAAGAAGTTAGACACTAAGATTCCCTCTCCCTCAGGGAGAGGGGTAGGGTGAGGGTGGGGTTTTACAGGTGAAATCATGAAAAAGATTCTATCATTAACATTATTAATATTTCTCCTCTTTGCCGGCGTTGCCCATGCTGTTCGTGTGAAGGATGTGGCTACTGTTGGTGGGGTGAGGGATAATCAGCTTGTCGGTTATGGCCTCGTGATTGGGCTTAATGGTACCGGTGATAAGAAGGGGACTGATTTTACTATTAGAAGTACAGCAACAATGCTTACAAAAATGGGTATTACTGTAGACCCTTCGGTTATAAGTGTTAAGAATATTGCGGCTGTTGTGGTTACTGCGAAGCTTCCGCCATTTGCAAAAAAAGGGAATAAACTTGATGTGATAGTTTCGTCAATCGGGGACTCCACAAGTCTTCAGGGAGGGACACTTTTGATGACCCCTCTGAAAGGTGCAAATCAGGTTGTGTATGCAGTTGCACAGGGGCCAATGTCCCTTGGAGGGTATACCGGAGGCTCTGAGGGTAATAGTGTTCAGAAGAATCATTCAACTGTAGGCAGGATTGCAAATGGTGCAATAATAGAGCGGGAAGTAGAGATGGATATGAATGCCAAAGATGAAGTTATGATCTCTCTGAGACAACAGGATTTCAGTACAGCAGTCAGGCTTTCTGATTCAATTAACCGTTTTACTCAGAAGAAACTGGCCTATCCAAAAGACTCAAGCACTGTTGTTCTATCTATACCTGAGGAATATAAGAATAGGGTTGTAGAGCTTATAGCATCTGTAGAAAATCTTGACATTAAAGTTGATGCGCCTGCAAGAATCGTTTTAAATGAACGTACCGGCACTGTGGTTATGGGAGAGAATGTAAGAATATCAACTGTAGCCATATCTCATGGGAATCTTACTATTCAAATAAAGACACAGATGAAGGTCTCTCAGCCCGGGCCATTTTCAAAGGGCGAGACAGTGGTTGTGCCTCAGCCTGATGTCTCAGTTGATGAGCCGCAGGCAAGGCTGATGGTACTGCAGTCAGGTGTGACAGTTGATGAGGTTGTAAGGGCACTCAACTCTGTCGGTGTTACGCCGCGCGATTTGATAGCAATACTGCAGGCGATTAAAGAGGCAGGGGCGTTGCAGGCGGACCTTGAAATAATATAGTGAGCAGTAAGCAGTAAGCAGTTAGCAGATAAAAGAAGCAAGAAGTTAGAAGCAAGAAGTAAGAAGCCCCCCCTCCCCTTAATCCCCTCCCGCAAGGGGAGGGGAGATTAGACGAGCAAGCAAGAGGGGAGAGGGTGCTATGTTTATTCCCTCCCCTTCAAGGGGAGGGTTAGGGTGGGGATGGGGTTATTTTCACATGAAAATAGATCAATTAATGCAGGGGACGAATATTCCAACATCTAAGACAGATGTTGCGAAGGCGGCTAAAGAGTTTGAATCGTTCTTTGCATTTTACCTTTTGAAGGTAATGAGGGAGTCTGTTCCGAAAAGCGGATTACTGAATTCAGGGATGAGTGAAAATATCTATAATTCTATTATAGATGAAAACATCGCAGAAGGTATTGCAGCTAGAGGCGGTCTTGGGCTTTCGGACCTTTTAATCAGGCAAATGGAAGTAAAAGATAAAGGAGTAAAATAGTTTTAATAATCTCCGGTACTTATGCCGATATAAAGGCAATTTAACTAACTATATCCGGAGGATTATATGAAAATTATTGGACAGAACATCCCAAAAAATCCTGAGAATCAGGCAGCAACAGGTGTAAATGTAGTTCGTACGACTTCGCTGGTTAAGGGTAAAAATGACGGAGATGCAGATGATGTTAATAAGCCGGGGTATTCAGATGACAGGATTGAAGTGTCCGACAGGGCAAAAGAGTTTAACAATATTAAGACTGCTGTTAAGGGAATGCCGGACATCAGGGAGGAGAAGGTTAAAGAGGTGTCGGATCAGGTGAAGAACGGGACTTACAGGGTTGATGCAGAATCGGTTGCATCAGGTTTAGTAAAAGAAACCATTGCAGACAGGCTGATTAAATAGTTAATAACATAGAGGGTTGTAGTGGATAAGAATTTTGAAAATCTCCTGGAGATACTTGAAAAAGAGGTTGATGTTTACCATGAATTTTTGAGTATTCTTCAGGTTGAGAGGCAGTATATGGTAGACCTGTCATTAGATAAGCTGCATGAGTGTGCTAATCATAAGGAGACCATAATATTAAACCTAAAGATATTGGAAGAATCCCGGGTTGACGTAACAGGGATGATTCAGGATGAATACCATTCCGGGCCGCTTACATTATTAATGATAATTAATATCGCCCCAATGCGTTATAAGAAGGCCCTTGAATCATGCCGCTCAAACCTTTTGTCTCTTGTAAACAGCATAAGAGAGATAAATCAGATTAACGGAATCCTTGCAGAGAGGGCGGTGAACTATACAAGAACTTCTCTAACATTCCTGAACCGTCTTATCCATGAACTGCCGGTATATCGCCCTACAGGTCAGATTGAACAGGGTTATCAGACAGGCAAATTGGTCTGTAAAAAGGCATAGAGATATGGGTATATATGACATATTTGATATTGGAAAGCACGGGATCAGGGCACAGCAGACCGCAATCCAGGTAACGTCACATAATATATCGAACATTAATACTCAGGGATATTCACGTCAGGAGGTTGTATTTGATGAGGCAGATCCGGTTAATGGAAATCCCGGTCAGATTGGTAAGGGGGTAAATGCCGCTACAATAAGGAGAAAATACGATAGCTTTATTGAAAGTCAGTTAGTAGACAGCAGGGAGAGTTTCGGTAATCTTGACATAAAGAAATCAGCCCTTTCAAAGCTCGAGACTATGTTTTATGACTCACAGGGTTCAGGTATTAACAGACTTTTGCAGGACTTCTTTAAGGCATTTCATGACCTTTCTGCTAATCCATCAGGTACACCTGAGCGGATATCTATTTTGTCTAAGGCAGGGGCATTTGCCGATACCATCAACAGCACTTCTACAAATCTTCTACAACTTCAAAAAGACATGAATACCCAGATAAATCAGACCGTAACGAATATAAACAGCATTACATCACAGATAGCAGACCTGAATGTTAAAATCAGTCAGGCGGAGAATGGCGGACAAAATGCAAACGATATCAGGGACAAGAGAGGGAATCTCTTAAATGAACTTTCAGATAAAGTAGATATTTCATTTTATGAGGATGCTTCCGGTCAGGTTTCAATTATAGGCGCAGGCTCTGCCTTACTGGTAGAGAAGGGCAAGTCATGGAATTTAGGTGTAGAAAGTAATGCTGATAATAAAGGATACTACAATATAGTATTTGATCCCTCCGGCAATAACAGTGTTGATATAACAAACAATATCTCAAACGGTAAACTCAAAGGTCTGGTGACTGTCAGGGATAATACAACAACAGCTATTATTGATAAGGTAGACCGATTTGCCGCGGCTGTGGCCAATGAGATTAACCAGTTGCACAGGGGGGGATTCGGACTTGATGGTTCTACAGGAGAGAATCTGTTTACACCTGCGTTTGAGGCAGGGGATGCAGTCTCTGTGAGCCCACAAAGCACAAATACGAATAAGACCGGAGTGGATGTAACCATAGATGACCCGTCTATTCTGACTTATCAGGATTATGAACTCACGTTTTCAAGCGGGAGTTATATAATTACAAATAAATCCACCAATGAGTTGCAGTCCAATGTTTATGCTGACCCTGCTGTTGTAACTTTTCAAGGACTTTCTTTTAATATTACAGGTGCTCATGCTGATGGAGATATATACACAATCAGTGCACATAAAGATGCCGGAAAAAATCTGACGGTTGCCTTATCATCGTCTGAGACTGACAAGATTGCGGCCGCAACTGTTAATGCCGACAACAGGGGTGATAACAGGAATGCTGTTGCCATATCACAGCTTCAGGATGAACTATCTGTAGACGGCACGTCAACATTTAACGGCTACTATAGCTCAATTGTCGGGGCAATAGGGGCTGACTCACAGTATGTAAACAGTTCTTATACTGCACAGGATTTCTCATTAAAGCAGATGGAAAACATGAGGGAGTCCGTATCCGGGGTTTCTTTGGATGAGGAGATGACAAATCTGATGAAATATCAGCGTGCTTATGAGGCATCTGCACGTCTTATAACAGTCGGTGATGATATGCTTCAAACCTTATTGGGGATGTTGAAATAAAAGATGCGGGTATCGGATAAGTCATTATATAATACAATTACCAATAATCTTCAGGCCGGATTAGAGAGACTTTTACAGTTACAGGAAAGCGCCTCGTCCGGTAAAAGGATTAACCGGCCTTCTGATGACCCTTCCGGTGTAATTAAGGTCATGGATTATGATACTGCGATATCGAAGGTTGAACAGCATGAGAGGAATGTCGGTAATGGAAATTCTAATTTAACTGCAACAGAATCTGCAATATCAAGTGTTCAGGAGGTTGTTCAAAGGGCAAAGGAACTTACTGTACAGGCATCGGATGCATCGAACGACAGTTCTGACAGGGCAATAATTGCAAAAGAGGTTGAGCAGATATACAATCAGGTATTGTCAACGGCAAATACAAAGGTGAACGGCAAATACATCTTTGCAGGTTATAATAACAGCACTGCACCTTACAGCTCAGATGGTACTTATAACGGGACTTATCCCGGCGGCTACATGGAAGTTGAGGTGGACTCAGGTTCTACAGTAGAAATAAATATGCCCGGTTACATGGTATTCGGTTCTTCAGCGTATGGCACAAATATACTTAGTGCTCTCAATAGTCTTCAGACTGCCCTTGAAAATAACAACACTGATGGAATAGGCACTGCCATGACAACACTTGATTCTTCGCTTGAGCAGTTGAATAATGCTCGTGCAGAGGTCGGGGCAAAGACAAACAGGTTAGATACTGCAAAGAGTTATCTGAGCAAATTAAAGCTTGACCTTACGGATTTTAAGAGTCAGACAGAGGATGCCGACCTGACTGAGGTAATAACAAAACTAACTATGCAACAGAATAGTGTGGAGATTTCAAGGGCATCTGTTTCAAGGGTACTTCAGCAGTCTATTATGGATTTTCTTAAATAAGTAATAAAGAAGTTACTAAGTCTTACAATGCCAGGGAGGGCATAAAATGCTTATATTGACAAGGAGGTCCGGAGAGGGATTAAGGATTGGAGAGGATATTAAGGTTGTAATACTTGAAGTAAAAGGAAATCAGGTCAGGATAGGTATAGAGGCACCGCAGGAAATACAGGTTCACAGGGATGAAGTTTTTGAAAGGATTAAGGCAGAGAACATAAAGGCAGCATCCGTAACGCCTGATTATTTACAAAAGCTGTTTAAGTTATGGACTGATAAGAAAGAGTAAGCAGTTAGCAGAAGTAAGAAGTTAGATGTAAGAAGCAAGGATATCACAAGAAATCCACCCTTACATGGAATTGACGGGATGGGGTTGTCGTTACCCCAGAATTCCCTCCCCTTCAAGGGGAGGGTTAGGGTGGGGATGGGGTTAGATATTGAAAGGAGCATTTCAGGTGAAACTATTTACTAAAAGGTTCGGTGAGATTGAGATCGAGGAAGAGAAGATAATACATTTTCCGCATGGCATATTAGGATTCCCGAATATCAAAAGATATATTGTATTAAATCATCTGAATAAGCCTGATATACCCTTCAAATGGCTTCAGGCAATAGACAGTCCTGAACTTGCTTTTGTTATTACTGACCCTTTGTTATTTGAGCCTGCTTATAACCCTTCTATTAACGAACAGGAGTTAAAGGAACTCGGCATTAAAGATTTATCTGAACGCGGTATTATTGTTATTGTTACAATACCGCATGGTGAGCCTGAAAAGATGACGGCAAACTTACAGGGGCCTGTTGTTGTTAATCTAAGTTCAAGAACAGCAAAGCAGATAGTCCTTACAGGAGAAGAATATCAGGTTCGTTTTCCATTATTGAACAACATGCCCGCTGTGGCCGGCTCTAAGGCGTAATACCGGAATAGAGATGACAGCGGTTATCCCTGCCAATGTCATTATGAAAGAACCAGGCTCCGGTACAGGTGCAGGGGGCAGCTTAATCTCCGGATCTTTTTCAGCGATATCCACATAATTAATTGACACAGGGTTCCAGTTACCGAACACTGGTGCTAAATCATAATTACCAAAAGAAAGCCCTCCGGCATCCGATTCATTGTAAACAGAGCCTTTTAATACTCCATCAACATATCCCTCATAATAATCTCCATTTCTCTTCACAGAAAATTTGTGGCTATCATCTGATGTATCGCCGTCCCATATTATTTTTTCTTTATTTTCCCTTGAATCCCACATTTTAAATCTTCCAATGTAATTGCTTTGGTAAACATAAGCTATCTTGCGGTAATGCTGGTCATCATAGATAGCCATGCCGTCACCAAAGTTACGTGGGCTGGTTATATAGTGCATCATTGTAGTGAGTGTCCAGTCGGAATCTATCGGGAATGGATTATACTTAGTGTATATTTCAGGGAAACCATCACCACTCGATGAATAATTAGTGGAATACAACAACAGAGAACCATTTAAGAATCGGTATGACCCGTATTTCAACTTTATATTCCATTTTGATTCATCTAAGCTGTTTTGATTAAAGTCATCAAAGAAAATAGTCCCGGCATTTCCAGTGTGTCCGCATATTAAGAAGATTGCATGGATGAATAAAGCTATGATTGTTACATTGATTTTTGTTTTGGACATAATTGATCCTCCTCTGAAAAGATGTTAATTGTTAATATCTATTCAGGTATAAAGAGCAACATGTGTGCCTCAATAAATTAGTGAATGTATCTATTTGTTATGATTGATTAAATTAGAATTGTTACCCAATCATTGCAGAACGGGATTGCATAATTTAATAGGCATAAGATAAGATTAAATAAACAGATTTATGGTCAGGCGGCCATGCCGATTATTTTTCCCCGAGTCTCTATTAAATGCCCAGTCAATGTATTGACAGTTTATCGTTTAAATTGACATAAGGGCCGCTTTATAAATATCGCTAGTTAAACTGCTCTTCAAAGTATTATCCTTAAATATCAATTAGTTATATAGCGTCAAAAAAAACATATCTTTATGGCATATTGATTGCAATTTAGGGTCTCAGGGCAGAACAGTTTTATAAATTTAAAAATCAGGAGGACTCTGACATGCTTTCGTTGTGCATGATTGTACGTAATGAGGAAAGACATATTAAGAGGTGTCTTGAAAGTGTGCAGGGTCTTGTTGATGAGATAATTATTGTTGATACGGGTTCAGTTGATAATACGGTTAGTATTGCAAAAGAATTTGAGGCAAAAGTTTATTTCCATCAATGGGAAAATGACTTCAGTAAGACACGGAATGAATCCCTGAAGCATGCATCCGGAGATTGGATTCTTGTTTTGGATGCAGATGAGGTTATTGCAAAGAAAGACCATGAGAGGATTAAGACATTACTTACTGATGAAAATCACCCCCCCAAGCCCCCCCTTATAAAGGGGGGGATAATTTTGAAGGATAACGAACATCCCCCCCTTAACAAGGGGGGGCTTGGGGGGGTATTTTCGAGCGAAAAAGTTACTGGTTACCGCTTTGTCCTCAGGAATTATCAGGATAATGGCGGGATTGCAAACTGGTACAGTGTTGAGAGAGATTGTCCTGAAGCACTTGGTGCATCCGGCTATGTACCTGCATACCTTGTCAGGCTGTTCCGCAGGGGAGACGGGATTCTTTTTCAGGGCGTTGTACATGAAGTGGTTGAGTACTCTATAACGGATAGAGGCGGCATTATCGTTCTTACGGATATTCCCATTCATCATTATGGAAGGATGCTGGAAAAGGGGCGTATGGACCAGAAAAATCAAATATATGTGGAGGCCGGTGAGAAAAAGGTTGCGTTGAATCCTGAGGATGCACGTGCACAAAGGGACCTTGGAACCCAGTATATTGAAATGGGATTATTCAGAGAGGCAGAAACCGTCTTAAAGAAGGCTGTAGAGCTTGACCCGTCATCAGCCCATGCACATTTTAACCTTGGTGTAGCTTATGAGAATTTGGGGAAAAAGGCTGAGGCAAAATCATGTTATCTTGAGGCATTAAGACTTGAAACAGGAAATGTCGGTGCAAGTAATAATCTTGCCGGCATATTGAATGAAGAGGGTAGATTCGATGAGGCAAAGGGTTATTATGAAAATGCAATAAAAGCGAATCCTGACCACTATATTGTTTTATTCAATTACGGAATATTACTTGAGAAGGTTTCTGATTTTCTGAAGGCTATTGAATGTTATGAAAAGGCCCTTTCAATCAAACCGGATTTCCCTGATGCATATAAAAGACTTGGGCATGTAAGTATGAAGCTCGGAGACAATGTCACCGGAGATGCCTTGGTTAGAAAGGCAGAGGAGCTTGAGCATACGGATAAGGCAAACCAGACCCCCGCTAATCCCCCCCCCTCCTGCCTCCCCCCGCAAGTGGGGGAGGAATTTGGAAGTAACATAATTGCAGCCCTCCCGCAAGGGGATGGAAAGTCAAGAAGTGTCGAATTGCCGCCCCCTCCACAAGATTCCCTCCCCTTCAAGGGGAGGGTTAGGGTGGGGATGGGTTTAACTACGCCTGAACCACGCCTCTCCCTCTGCATGATTGTTAAGGATGAAGAAGAATATCTTTCCAGATGTCTTGAAAGTGTCAAAGGTTATGTAGATGAAATAATCATTGTGGATACAGGCTCAACTGACCGTACTATTGAGATTGCAAAGGGGTTTGGCGCAAATCTAATTAATCATAACTGGGAAGGTGACTTTAGTGCGGCAAGGAATGTATGCCTTGAAAATGCAGGCGGTGAATGGATACTTGTATTGGATGCAGATGAGGTTATTGCTGAAAAGGATATAAAGAAGATACGGGAAATTATTAAGCATCCTGGGATAGATGCATATAGTCTGATTCTGAGAAATTATGAATTTAAGGGTGGAATCACAGGATGGCATCATAACTCTTATGATTATGAAGAAGGTAAAGATTACCCCGGATATGGAGAGGTACCGTTAACGAGGCTTTTCAGGAGGAAAGAGGGATTAAGGTACATAGGAAAATCGCATGAGGTCGTTGAACCATCAATGAGTAATTTAGGTATATCAATTATAAATACAGATATACCTGTTCATCATTATGGTTACGTCAGGAGTGATCGTGATAATAATAAAAAATTTGAATATTACAGGGAGTTGGGGGAGAAGGGGATACAGGAAAACCCGTTTGATTCTAAATCTATGTGTGACCTCGGCAGTCATTATACCGCATCAGGGGATTATTTCCGTGCTGAGGAGCTGCTGAAAAAATCCCTTGTAATTGATTCATCAAGAAAGAGGACGCATTTCAATCTCGGTGTCCTCTATGCAAAACAGAATAACTATGTCGAGGCATTAAAATATTTTACAAGCACACTGGAGCTTGACAGGAGAGATGCAAGCGCAAGATATAACTGCGGTCTGATGCTGGAGGCACTGGGTTTTCCACAGGATGCCTTTGATCAATATCGTGAGGCCATCTCATCTAATCCTGAGCATGCAGAGGCTATATTCAGGCTGGCATCACTGCTTAAATCCAATGGATATGTGGAAGATTCGACCACTTTTTATCGCAGGGTTCTTGAGATCGAACCTAACCATGAAGGGGCAAAAAAGATTGTAAGACCTGAGGTAAGAAGTCAGAAGTAAGAAGTTAGATGCAAGAAGTAAGAAGTAAGATGTAAGATGCAAGAAGTAAGATGTTAGAGGTAAGAAGTTAGAGGTAAGATGCAAGAAAAAAGAATGACCCACTCACCAGGGCCATCTTCCGCCAGGGGAGAGGTTGCTATCTTAATTCCCCCTCCCTTGACGGGAGGGGGTAGGGGGAGGGTGGGCATAGGAGAAGTCTTATATGAAAATTGCAGTGTTTCAAGACTCAGCGGGATTTATAGAACCTGAATGTGTTAATGCATTTCAGAGCCTGGGACATAAGATAAAGGTCATAAGCCTTGATAGGGACCCTGCAAACCCTGACATAACACTTCCCTATAATATTATTGAAAGGGTATCTGAGCTTCTAACATTTATGCCTGACCTCCTGTTTATGGTGAACGGCAATGGAATTGACGAGAGGGGTTTTATTCCAAGGATAGCGGCATTATTAAAAATACCTCTTGCCTTATGGTACGTGGACAGGCCGGATACGCTTGAGAACTGGAATAAAGAAAATATATCACCGACTACTGTAGTGTTTGTAACAGATAAATCTTATGTTGGAGATTTGAGATATTCAGGGATTAAGAAGGCATTTTTCCTGCCGCTTGCAACAAACCCTGCACGATTTAGTGAAGGAACAGAACAATATAAAGACAGATTAAAGGATATTGTCTTTGTAGGGAAATTAGATAGAGAAAAGGCTAATACATATTTCAATACACTGAAAGACAGGTGGCAGAACAAACCTGCTGATTTTGATAATATTTTTAAAAGGATTATCAATTCATATCGAAACAGATCAGGAATATCAATAGAATTAATATCTGAGACAACATTTAATGATTGCGGTTTTCCATTTAGATTTCCCTCAAATGATATTAAGACCCTGTTTTATAATTCAGTAGAGTATATGGCTAATGTCCTTCACAGGACTGAGACTATCAGGGCATTAAAGCCTTTTAATATAACAGTATGCGGCGGATGGGAATGGCTTGATGTAGTTGATAAGAGACATTATCTCAATGAGGTAAATTATTTTTCAGGGCTTGCCTCAATATATAAAAATACCAAGATCAATCTCAATATATCAAGAATGCAATTAAGGACTGCTGTTAATCAGAGGCTGTTTGACGTACCTGCTTCAGGAGGTTTTCTGATTACAGATTTTCGTGAGGATGTTGAAGAGCTATTTGCATCAGGCAGGGAGATAGTCAGTTACAGGAATATTGAAGAGTTAAAAGGCCATATAAGATATTTCCTTTCTCACCCGGATGAAAGAAGAAAGATTGCAGATTCTGCAAAAGAAAAGGTCATGGAGAAACATACTTTTGAAATAAGAATGTCGGAGATGTTTAAGTATGTGAGTTTATGTTTAACTGATTCAGAGTACAGTGAACAGATGAACAGATTGATACGGACGGACCACAGTTACATAGATGCGTTGAATCTTCTTGGGGCTGCTGCTTATGAGATAAAGCAGAATGTTCTTGCAGAAGAGTTTTTTAAACTTGGATTATCCTTAGACCCGTTTAATACTGATGGAAAAAAGGGATTGGCGGTTATCAACAGGATTGCCGGAAAAAGAAGACTTGCAACAGCGTGAATTTGGAGGAGACAAATGAAGGTAGTTATTCTGGCAGGTGGAATGGGTACACGAATCAGTGAAGAATCTCATCTCAAGCCTAAGCCTATGATAGAGATAGGTGAAAAACCCATTCTATGGCACATTATGAAGATATATTCCCATTATGGTTTTAATGATTTTATTATCTGTCTTGGATATAAAGGAAATGTTATTAAAGACTATTTTGCCAATTACTTTGTATATGAGTCTGATGTTACCTTCAATTTCAAGAATGGAAAAGAGGTATATACACACGAGCATTTTGCTGAAAAATGGTCAGTAACATTAGTCAATACAGGATTGGAAACAATGACCGGCGGCAGGGTAAAACGTATACAAAAATATGTAGGGAATGAACCGTTTATGCTGACTTATGGTGACGGGGTTGCAGACATAAACATAACAGAACTGATCAACTTCCATAAATCTCATGGTAAGTTTGTCACAGTCACCGCCCTTCAGCCGCTTTCCAGATTCGGTGCAATGCATATAAACAGCGCCGGCGTGGTGGATGGATTTAAAGAGAAGCCTAAGGCCAACGGCAGTTGGATTAATGGCGGTTTTTTTGTTATGCAGCCTGAAGTCTTTGATTATCTGCATGAGAATGACCCGAATCTTGAGGTAAATGCCCTGCCGGGATTACAAAGGGATAAACAGTTTATGGCTCATAAGCATTTTGGTTTCTGGCAGCCTATGGATACGATGCGTGACAAAGTATATCTGGAGGAACTCTGGAAATCCGGAAAACCACCATGGAAAATATGGGAGTAGTTCATCTGAACTAAAAATAATATTTATGATAAAGAAAGAATTCTGGGACAGGAAAAAGGTATTTATTACAGGACACACCGGATTTAAAGGGTCGTGGCTGTCACTCTGGCTAACGGCTATGGGGGCTAAGGTAACAGGTTACGCCCTTGATCCACCGACCGTACCGTCTTTATATGAATTATGCAAGATAGGAGAATCGGTTCACTCAATAAAGGGTGACATAAGAGATTATAAACACCTCTTAACCGCAATTCAGGAAAGCAAACCCGATATTGTAATCCATCTGGCGGCACAGTCTCTCGTCCTCCACTCTTATGAACACCCTGTAGAAACATTTTCAACAAATGTAATGGGTACGGTTAATCTTTTGGAGGCAGTAAGGAACACTAAAAACATAAGGGCAGTACTCAATGTAACCACCGACAAATGTTATGAGAATAAAGAGTGGACATGGGGATACAGGGAAAACGATACACTTGGCGGCCATGACCCGTATTCAGGCAGCAAGGTGTGTTCAGAAATGGTTACTGCATCGTATCGTCATTCATTTTTTAATTTGTCTGACTACAAAAAACATCGCGTCCTTATTGCAACTGCCCGGGCAGGTAACGTAATAGGCGGAGGTGACTGGGCTGAGAACAGGCTCATCCCTGATTGTATCAGGGCGATCTCGGATAATAAAAAGATTATCATCAGGAACCCGAATTTTACCAGGTCATGGCAGCATGTGCTTGAACCGCTTGCCGGTTATATGATGCTTTCGCAAAGGCTATACGAAGGTGACCCGGCATCAGCAGATGCATGGAACTTCGGTACAGATGATATAGAGACAAAAAATATTGAGTCAGTAGTAAAAATATTCTGCCTTATGTGGGGAAAAGGTGCTGCATATTCAGTCAAAAAATCAAAGCAATTGACTGAGGCGAAATATTTAAAACTTGATTCTTCAAAAGCAAGGATGATGTTGGGGTGGAGGACGCGATGGAACCTTGACAGGGCACTCCAAAGCATTGTTGAGTGGACAAAGGGGTACATTGGGGGCGTTGGCTCAAGGGCCTTGTGTTTGAATCAGATAAATGAATATATTAAGGATATGTAAACAGAAGTAAGAAGTTAGAAGTAAGAAGCAAGAAAGGCAGAAGTAAGAAGTACAACTGAAAATTCCCCCTTCGCTAATTAATAAGACGGGAGGGGATAGGGGGGCAGATGGAAACGAAAATTCCCTCCCCCTTGACGAGGGAGGGTTAGAGTGGGGGTGAGCAACGAGATTATTCAGATGAGCGAACAGGAGCTTAGAGAGGATATCCTGTTAAAGACCATTCAGTACTATCAAATGGTATACGGAAGGGAAAGTATATTTAATGCCGGAGATCAGATTAACTATGCAGGCAGGTACTTTGATGAAAAGGAGCTGATTAATCTTGTTGACTCTTCCCTTGATTTCTGGCTCACTGCCGGCCGGTATGCAGAAAAGTTTGAAAAAGAATTTGCCCGGTTTCTTGGGGTTAAATACTCGTTACTGGTAAATTCGGGATCATCGGCAAATTTACTCGCCTTTATGGCCCTTACTTCACCTAAGCTTGGTGAGAGGAGAATTAAAAGGGGCGATGAAGTTATTACTGTAGCAGCGGCGTTTCCAACTACAGTAGCACCTATTATTCAATATGGCGCAATACCGGTGTTTGTTGATGTGACAATTCCTGAATACAATATTGATTGCACTCAACTTGAGGATGCCCTGTCTGAGAAAACAAAGGCAATCATGATTGCACATACACTTGGAAACCCATTTAATCTGAATTATATAATGGATTTTTGTAACAGGCATAACCTGTGGCTTATTGAAGATAATTGTGATTCACTCGGATCCCGCTATTTTTATAATGGAGAGTGGAGATATACAGGAACTTTTGGGAATGTAGCTACATCGAGTTTTTATCCGCCGCACCATATTACTATGGGAGAAGGCGGGGCGGTTTATACCAATGACGGGCATATTAAAAGACTGCTCGCATCATTTCGTGACTGGGGGCGTGACTGTAGCTGCAATCCCGGCAGGGATAATAGATGCGGCAACCGTTTCGGACAGAGGCATGGGGATTTACCGCACGGTTATGACCATAAATATGTGTATTCACATTTTGGTTATAACCTGAAGGTCACGGATATGCAGGCAGCAGTAGGTTGTGCCCAGCTTGAGAAACTGCCGTTTTTTATTGAAGCAAGAAAGCTGAATTGGAAACTCCTGCATGATGGTCTGGCAGACCTCTCTGACAGATTTATTCTTCCTGAACCGGCGGAATGTTCAGACCCTTCATGGTTCGGTTTTATGCTTACAGTTAGAGAGGATGCAGGATTTACGAGGAATATGATTGTAAACCACCTTGAATCAAAAAATATACAGACTAGGATGCTATTTGCAGGGAATCTTCTGAAACATCCCTGTTTTGATGATATGAGGAAGAGCGGCGATGGTTATCGTATTGCAGGAAAACTTGATAATACTGACATGATCATGAGAAACACATTCCTTGTTGGAGTCTATCCAGGAATGACGGCAGAGATGATTGAATACGTTATAGATACTGTCAGGAAATTTGTAACCCCCCCTCCCCATAATCCCCTCCCGCAAGGGGAGGGGAGATCAGAAGAGCAACTGAATGGATAGGGCGTTGCGTATCTATCCCCTCCCCCTTGAGGGGGGAGGGTCAGGGTGGGGGTGAGCTATGGAGATATTGAAATGAAAAACATGAATTACTTTAACAATCTATTCATATTCGAAATGGCCAACAATCATAATGGTGATGTTGAACATGGTCTAAAAATTATAAGAAGAATGTATGATGTTTGCAAAAAATATAATTTCAAATTTGCCTTTAAATTTCAATATAGAGATATAGACACTTTTATTCATCCTGATTATAGAAACCGGACTGATGTCAAATATGTAAAACGCTTTCAGGAAACAAGACTATCTGAGACTCACCAGGCCCTTCTGAAGGAAGAGGTTATGAGGCTTGGATTTATTTCAATATGCACACCCTTTGATGAAATTGCCGTTGATTTAATAGAGAAGCACAATTTCGATATCATTAAGATTGCGAGCTGTTCATTCACGGACTGGCCTTTGTTGGAGAAGATAGCAAAAACAGATAAACCGATTATTGCCTCTACAGCCGGTGCCTCTATTGAAGATATTGATAAGGTTGTATCTTTCTTTGAACATAGAGATAAACAATTTTGCATAATGCATTGCGTAGGCGAGTACCCTACAGGCAGGAATAATTTGCAATTGAATCAGATTGACTTGCTGAAAAATAGATATGCAAATATTCAAATAGGTTATTCAACACATGAGTCCCCTGACAACTTGGATGCGATTAAGATTGCAATTGCAAAAGGGGCAAGGGTATTTGAGAGGCATGTAGGTTTAAAAACAGAGAAATATGCAATAAACGGTTATTCATCAACTCCGGAACAGATTTCTGCATGGCTTGATGTCGCACAGGAGGCTTATGAAATGTGTGGAGTTGCCGGAGAAAGACTTGAGGGTTCAGAAAAGGAGAGGACGGATTTAAGGGGACTGCAAAGGGGTGTATTTGCGAAACACGGGATTAAGAAAGGTGAAAGGATCGTTATCGAAAATTCCTTTTTAGCAATACCTAATATTGAAATGCAGATTACAGCAAACGATATGTCTAAATATACAGAATTTATCGCGAACAAAGATATTGAGATTAATCAGCCTGTTATGCGGACGGATGTTACTATAACTAATCTTCGCGGGAGGGTTTTGCAGATTGTTAATAAGATAAGTCACCTCCTCATGGAGAGTAAAGTCGTTCTCCCTGATAAACTCGAAATGGAAATATCTCACCATTATGGAATTGACATGTTTGATGAATGGGGTGCTGTTATTATAAATTGCATTAACCGTGAATATTGCAAGAAACTTATTATTCTCCTTCCGGGTCAGAAACACCCTATTCATCATCATAAAATGAAGGAAGAGACATTTCATGTATTGTATGGTGATTTAGCTGTAAACCTTGACGGGGAAGAAAGAAATTGTAAGGCCGGAGAAATGGTAATAGTGGAAAGGGAAATGAAACACAGCTTTAGCTCTGCACTTGGGGCAATATTTGAGGAAATATCAACAACACATTATAAAGACGACTCCTTTTATAATGATAGCAATGTACTTAACAATAAAAACAGAAAAACCTTTCTCACCTTCTGGTCAGATTGGCTATTAAAGCCAGTTTCATAAGAAAATGGATCTATGTTTCTTTCCCTCCCCCTTGAGGGGGGAGGGTCAGGGTGGGGGTGAGCTATGGAGATTTCTGAGTGATAACAATAGCCTGGGATGTGGATGATGTGCTTAATGATTTAATGAGGATGTGGTTTCAGGAGAAATGGGTTATGGGGCACAAAGACTGTAGATTAAGTTATAAAGAAATAACAAAGAATCCACCGCATAATTTATTGGGAGCAGACATTAATGAATATTTAAGGTCTTTGGATGAATATCGTCTTTCGGATTTTTATCAACAAATGCCGCCGGTAAAAGAGATAATGGAGTGGTTTGTGGAATACGGAGATAAATGCCGGCATATTGCACTAACAGCAGTGCCTTTGATTGCTGCATCAGCCTCTGCACAGTGGGTTTTTAAGAACTTTGGTATGTGGATCAGGACATTTCATTTTGTGCCATCGAACCGGGCCGGCGAATCATTACCGTCTTACGACAGTGATAAATCCGATTTCCTGAAATGGCAGTCAAAGGTTGATGTATTTATTGATGACAACCCGGATAATATAAAAGCGGCCAAAAGTATTGGGATAAACGGTATTCTTTGGCCGCGGCCATGGAATGATTCAAAACTGACGCCGGCAGAGGCGCTGTTAATTCTGAATAATTCAATTAATGAGGCGAACGAATGATTAAGCTGTCGGATTATGTAATAAATTTTGTTGCTGACCTCGGAGTTAAGAATATCTTTATGCTCCCCGGCGGCGGATGTATGCATCTTGTTGATTCAGTCGGAAGGCATAAAGATATTGAATTTATTGGAACCCTCCATGAACAGGCCGCTGTAATAGCGGCTGATGGATATGCCCAATATAAGAATGACATAGGTGTTGCCCTTGTTACCACAGGCCCAGGAGGCACAAATACGATAACAGGAGTCACTGCCTCATGGATTGATTCTACCCCTCTACTGGTTTTGTCCGGACAGGTTAAACGTAAAGACATGCTTCAAGGAAAGGGAATCAGGCAGATGGGGATACAAGAAGTAGATATTATCCCGCTCGTGAAACCCATTACAAAATATGCCGTTACAGTGCTTGAACCTGATAGTATTCGCTATCATCTTGAGAAGGCGATATACCTTGCTATGAATGGGCGGCCTGGGCCGGTTTGGATTGATATACCGCTTGATGTACAGGCAGCAATAATTGATGAGGAAACGCTCAGTCCGTTTGACCATTATAAGTTTATTCCATCCTCTTTGATGGGGGAGGATGCAAAGTTTATCCCCCCTCCCCAAATTGAAATGACGGGAGGGGGTGAGGGTGAGCTATGGAGATTTTCCAGCGAAACCCAACATGGACAAGACATTCTGATGGACAATTGTATTGAAGAGACAATAAGTCTATTGAATGAATCCGAACGCCCTGTAATTCTTGCAGGAAGAGGCATACGGCTGGGACATGCAGAGGAGGAATTTTTAAAGGTAATTGAGACCTTAAAAATCCCTGTACTGACAACTTGGAGAATAATGGATATCCTTTCCGAGGATAATGAACTTTACTTCGGCAGGCCTGGCTCTATTGCATCAAGAGGTGCCAATTTTGTTCAACAGAATGCAGACTTCATACTAACAATAGGTGCACGACTTGATTTACCCCAGGTGGGCCATAGTTATCCCAATTTCGCCCGTAATGCAAAAAAGATAATCGTTGATATTGACCCTGCTGAAATTAACAAAATAGATTCTAAGGTTGATGTGACTATAACAGCAGATTCAAAAAAGTTCTTATCTGAATTCTACAATAAAATAGCAATGGTCAGGCCCAAAGACCGCACAGTATGGTTGTCAAAATGCAGGGAATGGAAGGGGAAATATCCGGTCATACTTCCTGAGTACTTAGAACCTGCGAAATATGTAAATACTTATGCACTTATAGATGTGCTTTCAGAGATATCAGGCAGTGATGATGTTATTGTCCCAGGCAGTTCAGGGAGCTGTGCTGAGATAACATGCCAGGCTTTCAGAATAAAAAAGGGGCAGAGGCTTTTGAATTCACCAGGACTTGGTTCTATGGGCTTTGGACTTCCGCAAAGTATAGGTGCATGTGTTGCAAGCGGTAGAAGGACTATCTGTATTATTGGCGACGGCGGGCTTCAGCACAATATTCAGGAATTGGAGACCCTGAAGAGGCTGAATATCCCTGTAAAAATATTTGTCCTCAATAACAACGGTTATGCTGCCATAAGAAATACCCATAAGCGTTTCTTTGATGGACGTCTGGTATGCTGTGACCCTTCAAGCGGACTTACACTGCCGGATACATGCAGAATCGCCTCTGCTTATGGATTAAAGACTGTCAGAATATTGAACCAAAACAATCTTGTGCATGAAGTCTCCAAAATCCTCGACATGGATGGTCCTGTTGTATGTGATGTGATGATCGACACGGATATGCAAATGGCCCCAAGACTTTCATCATCGGCGAGACCGGATGGGGCGATGGTTTCTAAACCGCTTGAAGATTTGTGGCCTTTTTTAGATAGAGATGAATTTGCTGCAAATATGATTATTCCTCTTCTGAAAGAAGGATAGGGTGCACATTATAATCCCTGAACACGAGATGTATAGAAAATTCATCTAAACGATTATGAAATTAATAAACAAGTGTAGAGTTTGTGGGCATAAATTTTTCAAAGAACCATTGCTACGATATGAGAATATGCCGGGGGCTGCGCAATATTTGCCGGACGCAGAGTCTCTCGAAAGAGACAGAGGGATTGATCTGGAAGTCTGTCAGTGTTCCGGTTGTGGATTGGTGCAACTGAGCAATGCTCCAGTCCCTTATTATAAAGAGGTTATACGCGCTGCTGCTTTTTCAGAGGAAATGAAGGATTTCAGGAATAAGCAATTCAGCAGTTTCGTGCGAACTTTTTCTCTTAAAAATAAGAAAGTTATCGAGATCGGCTGCGGCCGGGGAGAATATCTGTCAGTTATTCAGCAATGCGGTGCAGATGCCTATGGATTGGAGCATTCAGAAGAATCAGTGATGCAATGTGTCCGGAATAGCCTGAAGGTATCAAAAGGATTTGTGCAAAACAATACTGATAGGTTAAACTATGCCCCATTTGATGCCTTTTATATATTGAATTTTCTTGAGCACTTGCCTGACCCAAATTCAACCCTCAGAGGAATATATAACAATTTGACATATGGCGCTGTAGGTCTTGTTGAGGTTCCGAATTTTGATATGATTTTGAGGAACAAACTTTTCTCTGAATTTATATCTGATCATCTGTTTTATTTCACCAGAGAAACATTAATTGCAACATTAAGGCTAAATGGATTTGAGATTATTGAGTGTAATGAAGTGTGGCACAATTACATAATTTCAGCGATTGTAAAGAAAAGGGAAAGGTTAGACATATCGCATTTTTACAAATGTCAGGTGCAACTTAAAAATAATATTGAAGAATATATCGGTGGTTTTAAGGATAAGCAGGTGGCGATATGGGGCGCCGGGCATCAGACGCTATCTGTTATTTCTCTGATAAATTTAGCCGGTAAAATAAAGTATGTTGTTGACTCTGCACTCTTTAAACAGGGTAAATATACTCCGGCTACCCATCTTCGCATCGTTCCTCCTGATACACTTGACTCCGATCCGGTAGATGCGGTTATTGTAATGGCGGCAAGTTACTCTGATGAAGTAGCGAGGACCATACGACAGAAGTTTGATAGAAATATAAATATTGCTATATTGAGAGATTTTGGATTGGAAGTGGTTTAACATGAAAAGTGCAGATGGGGTTGATAATAATGGATAAAATTTTATTTATAGTTCCGCCTAATATTAATTATGAGGATTTTGTCAATCCTCCTGCCAATGTAAAAATAGTAATAAAAGAATCAGGAAGCTATGGAGCAGTCATTACAGATATTTATCTAGGTGTACTATCTTTGAGCTCGTATGTGAAAAAGCATACTGCAGCAGAAACCAAGCTTTTGGATTTTAACATTGTTTTAAATAAATTGGAAAGTTTTAAATTTAGTTCTTTTGCAGAGTTTTTCTATAGCTCTATTTCAAATCCAATTTGGATGGAGTATGCTCCCAGCATAATAGGCATATCCGCATTATTTGCGCCATCCTACCAAAATATGCTGGATATTGCACAGTGCTGCCGTGATATATTTCCCGGCGCTGTTATAATTGCAGGTGGCGGTGTGCCAACAAATATGTATAGAGAAATATTTAGAAACAGCGCATGCTTTGACGCACTTTGCTATGGTGAGGGCGAAAAGTCTCTGTTAGGTCTTGTGGAAGCCGATGATAAATTGAGGTACCTTGAAGAAAATCCTTCGTGGATTACGCGGGGAAAGATTGAAAACGGACAGACATTTCAATATGATTTTATTGAAAACCTTGATGAAATACCTTTTTATGATTATGGTATTTTAGATCCGGATGAATATAGATTAAATCCAACAATATCAGCTTACCTTTCTATAAACGGAAAAAAGAAAAATATGCCCGTGATGACCTCAAGGGGGTGTACTTTCCGTTGTTGTTTTTGCTCATCACACACGGTCCACGGAAGAATGATGCGCTATTACAGCATCAACAGAGTCAGAGAAGATTTTATACGCCTAAGAGACCAATATGGGGCAAAAACAATTATTTTTCAGGACGATCACTTCATGGCGGATAAAAAAAGAGCCATGGGACTCATTGATATATTGCATGAATTTCAATTAACTGCTTTTTTCCCTAATTCATTGGCTCTATATGCTCTTGATAGAAAGATGCTTGAGGCCTTAAAAAGTGTAGAGGTTAATCAGCTTGTTTTGTCTATAGAATCGGGAAGCAATAGAGTTTTAAAGGAAGTAATGCATAAACCCCTTAACCTTTCAATAGTAAAGCGCGTAGCTGACGATTGCCGTGAACTTGGAATATATACGGATGTGAATATATTAATAGGGCTTCCGGGTGAAACGAAGCAGGATATTGAGGATACAAGGTCATTTTTAAAAACCATTAATGCAAACTGGTTTAGAATAAATGTTGCAACCCCTCTTGTAGGAAGTGAAATGTTTGATATATCTCTTAATAATAATTATCTTAAAGGTAATTATACTGATTGCGATTACAAAAAAGCCATTGTCGAAACTGAGGATTTTACCGCTGAATATATACAGGAAATGGCCTATATCTTAAATCTGGAGCTTAATCTTGTAGAAAACAGCGATTTCCGTTTGGGCAATTACAAAATGGCGTTGGATGGATTTGAGAATGCAATAAGAGCCAAAAATGACCATGCCATTGCATATTACTATGCAGCGAAATGCTACGAAAAACTCGGTGATTCGGGAAAAGCACAACAATACATGAATACTGCAAAGATGATTGCAACAGAAAAGCCTTTTTGGCGCAACTATGTGGATATGTTTAATGTCCCCATATAGCTGATTATAAACTCTTAGTTATGGTTCTTAGATATTAAATCAATTTAATAAGGAGATAAATATTATGTCAACTCAACAAGAACAAGTAAAAGCTCATGAAACAGATAAAAGGAACCTGCTAAAAAAAGAAAAACCTTATGTCTATGATAAAATCATGAAATATGATGATAAAATTAAAAATGGAGAGAGCATAGCGATACTTCAATTCCAATATGATTATACGTGCAATTTTACTTGTGAACATTGTTCAATAGATAAATTCCAGCACAAAACCAAGAAAGAACGTGAAGCTGACACGCGGAGATTTTTTACACCTAAAGATGTAAAAGAACTTTCACGACAAGCTGACGAAATGGGACTTGCGCATATTGTAATCACAGGCGGCGAACCATTAATATTCCCGGATTTTGATGATATAGTTGAGGCAATCAACCCAAATAAATTCTACATAACTTCTGATACTAATGGATGGCTATTGGATGAAAAAAGAGCGAAACATATGAAAAAGATAGGCATTGATAAAATTCAGTTGAGCCTTGATAACTTTTCACCAACGGAACATGATAAATTCAGACATAAAGACAATTCGTATGAAAGAATCATGAGGGCTGTTGATGCAGCATTGGACGTAGGATTAAATCTGATTTTTCAAACGGTGCTCACAAAGCACAGGGCCAGATCACAGGAGTTTCTTGATTTATTGGAGTTTTCGCAAGCAAGGGGAATAGGTGTTTATGTCACATATGCTAAGCCCGTTGGGGCATGGGAAGGTAATTTTGATGTCCTTATCACTCAAGATGATGCAGATTATGTGAGAGAACTCGAGAAAAAATATCCTGTGTTTACACATATGACTCCGTCGTATGGTCTTGATTTAGGCTGCATAGCAGTCAAAAGAATGGTTTCAATTACTAAGTATGGTGATGTGATGCCATGCCCTTACATCCATATTTCGCTTGGGAATTTTTTTAAGGAGCCATTAAAAGATATTATCGAAAGGGGTTTAAGTGTTAAGTGGTTCGGGAAATATACTCCTAAGTGTCTTATTGGTGAAAACAATGAATTTATTGATATTGTGGCAAAAAATGTTTATGGCAAACCGCTCCCGGTACCTTATTCCGAAGTATTTACAAGCGAGGATTTAATTGATCCGAATCAACGTCAGCTTTTCCGTCCTTGAGCCATGAATTACGTAGAAAAAGATATTATGTGGGGAGGATAACCCGATGGATCATCTTGCGTTAGAAGGCCATTTGTATGCATAGCAATCTTCGAGATAACCCTCTTACAGGGGATTTGGATTATATTCTGACACATACCGGAGGTCTTTGGGAAGACCTCCGGGGGAAACGCCTGTTTATTACCGGCGGCACCGGTTTTTTCGGCTGCTGGCTTTTGGAGAGTTTTGCCTGGGCGAATGATAACCTCGATCTTAATGCATCAGCCATTGTTCTTACGAGGAATTACGATACGTTCCAAAAGAATGCACCACACCTTGCTGCCAATCCGGCAATCAAATTTCATATTGGAGATGTCAGGGATTTCAGTTTCCCTGAAGGGGAATTCTCACACATCATTCACGCCGCCGCCACATCAGCCATTGCCACGTTCAACAACGAAGACCCACTGGTGAAGTTCGATACCATTGTCGAGGGAACAAGGCATACCCTTGATTTTGCTGTTCAGTGTCATGCAAGAAAGTTTCTTTATACAAGTTCCGGGGTTGTCTATGGTAAACAACCATCCGGCATGACCCATATTTCAGAAGATTATTGCGGCGCTCCAGATCCTGCTGATCCAAACTCCGCTTGGGGAGAAGGCAAACGTGCAGCAGAATTTCTATGTGCGTATTATTCAAGCAGGTATGGCATCGAAACTAAGATCGCCCGATGTTTTTCCTTTGTCGGCCCCCACTTGCCCTTAGATATCCATTACGCAATTGGGAATTTCATACGGGATGCATTGAATGGCGGCCCTATCCTGGTCAACGGGGATGGGACGCCTTATCGCTCCTACCTCTACGCTGCTGATTTGGCCGTCTGGTTATGGACGATCCTTTTTAATGGCGAGTCATGCAGGGCATATAACGTCGGCTCGGAAGATGATATAACTATTGCGGATGTAGCTGATACGGTGGCAAAGAGTTTTCAGAAGCCTATTGAGGTGAGAATAGCCAAATTACCTGACGCAGACAGGCCAGCCGAACGATATGTACCGTTGACAAAGCTGGCACAAATAAATTTAGGAATTAGACAGGTCGTTGATCTTAGGACAGCCATTGAACGAACAATTGCACACCATTTGTCACTTTGCAAAATAAACAGTTTACAACAATAGAAAACACTATGAGAGGTTTGCCGATGAAAATATTGTTTTATTGTGGAATTCACAATTTAGTCAACTTCAGCCGCATCAGACCATATTTCGATATGTGTTATGGCTTTGATGCCAATCCGGATAAAGTGGTAAATGCCGGCAACATGTATAAAAATGATCCCAATGTAAAATTTATTTACGGGGCTTTGACAGAAAAGAGCGGGGAGGACGTAGAGTTTACAATTACGACAAATTGGGACCCTGCTTCTTCTCTCGGCATGCCTAACCCTGAGTTTGGGCACATGATAAGCGGCTTGCTTACTTCACAAAAGAAGATAAAAGTACCTGCAATAAATCTTCATGATTTTTGTATAACCAATAACATTCAGGAAATAGACACGCTGATTACAGATTTGCAGGGGATGGACCTTACTGTCCTGAAATCCCTCAAAGATATGATCCAAAAAGGGCAGATTCGTGAAATCCAGTGCGAAGTTGAACCTGACAATACACCGCCAAGATACCTTGGAATACCGGAAAGTAAATTCAGTGATTTTACAGAACTCTTATCTGAAAATTATGATGTGTTGTGGATTGACCCTGTATCTCCACAGCAGGCTGAAGCAGCATGGGAAATGGATGTCCGGTGGAGGGTCAAAGGAGAAAAATCATCCGACCATATTGAATTCATTATGGAACGTGAACTGTTAGTCCCCAAGGTATTACCGAACTCATTCCTAAAATCGTATAGTCAATACGGTGAAGATGTGGTCATAGATGCCCTGCTATCGCACAAAAAAACAGGCGTCTATATAGACATTGGGGCAAATGACCCGGATGTAATCAGTAACACCAAGCTGTTTTATAATAGAGGATGGTGCGGTATCAATATAGAACCCGAACCTAATCTTCACGCCAAACTCTGTGAAAAGAGAGTCCGGGATATCAATCTTAAAGTCGGTGTCGGACCGGAAGCCGGGACCATGACATTTTATCGCATGTCGGCAGATACCCTCTCTTCCTTCAACAAACAGGCTGCCATTCAGGCCGGAAAAATCTATGGTGCTGCGTTAGTCTCTGAAGAGCCGGCTCCTGTTGTAAAACTTGTTGATATTTTAGAGTCACACCTTAAAGGGCAGAAGATAGATTTTCTGTCTGTTGATGCGGAGGGCTACGACCTTGCTGTTTTGAAAAGCAATGATTGGAACCGTTATCGGCCATCCCTTATAATCATTGAGATTAATGTCGGTGGTAATGAAATTGTACAATTTCTGGAACAGCATGATTATCTTTTGGTATTTGATAATCGCACTAACGGTATATTTGTCAGCAAAGAATTCTGTACAACCATAGATCATTCTATACCTATACGTGGAGAGCTTGCAAAACTTGAACAGGAGTTTAATTTGAGGACTGTAATCCCTCATCCCGGCAGCCGGCACAGGTTCACAATAAATATTGTATATGGGCATTTACGCCCGAATTATGTTACTGAAGTTCATAGAGGCAATGTATCTATTCTCTGGTCTCAACTTCCTATAGAAGGATGTGACCATTATGCATATCACAATTCGTTCAGTTACCGGGGCAAGCGGCCTGGTTTAAATATCCTTGTCATGCTCGAACCTGCTGTTGTGTTACCCGGTGAATTTGATGAGCGTGTCTGGAAGCATTTTGACTATGTTTTCACGCTATTCGATGCGCTTATCGGACAGGACAATAGATTCAAGAAGATACTATTTCCGCGTGCTGATGGATCAACAAAGGAACCGGTCACTGAAATGCCGCGTCAGCGCGAATTGCTTTACCCTTTAATGGGCCGTAAGAATGCGATCTGTATGATCAGCGGCAATAAACATTCTCATGTACCAGGTGAGCTTTACTCAAAACGCATTGAGGTTGCAGAGTGGTTTTCTAAAAACTCGGCAATCCCCTTTGATGTATACGGCAGAACAGCTTTCCAAATGACCAATTACTGCGGTGCAATCCCGGATGGTCAAAAAATATCTGTACTGAAACAATACCGCTACAGCCTATGTTTTGAGAACACTAACCATCAGACGCTGTCTGCCGGTTACATTACAGAAAAGATTCTCGATTGTTTTGAAGCGAGGACAGTGCCTATATACTTAGGTGCCTCTAATATCGGGGATTATATTTCAGAAGAATGCTTCATTGATTTTCGTAGATTTGCCGGCCTTGGAGAACTCGACAACTATCTTAGAAATATGTCCCAGAAAGAATATGAAGGATATGTCTCAGCGATTGACGCGTGGATAATTAACGGAAACTTGCGTAAGTACTCCTCTTATGCGCTTTATGATTCTCTGGTGGAAGTGTGTGCCGGAGCATCATCAAAATCATTAGACACACTATTTGACGGGGACAGAACATGGACAGAAGGTAAAGCCGTACCGCCAACGGTAAGGGCCTGGCAGTTTATAAGTAATCCTGTGATGTGGTCATGGAAGCATTTATCGAGTGCCTCGCCTCCTGAACTGTATAATAATAAAATCATTAGAGAGCAGTTGATCTCGCGAATACAGGGGCTTATGGTACCTGCTGTGCGGGATCACAAGTTTTCCCTTATCAGAAAGAAACCGGCGATAAAGGTATTGGTTGCCGGAGCCAAATATAATTCCGGCAATGCACAAAGAGGATATGATTATAATTGGTGGAACATGTACGATGCACTTAATCGCTTTGAGGACGTACAGGTGCAATTTTATGATTTCGTCACCGAGGCGCAGCAGCGAGGGGTTGCCGGCATGTCGGACAGGCTCATGGAAATTGTTCGTAAAGAACAGTTTGATCTGTTCTTATACAGCCCGTTTAACATTCATGCGGACATTCTGCCTGAAGCATTGCGCTCAATTACTGATCATACAGATACACAAACAATCATCTGGATGAACGATGACCGTCATAGTTTTGATTATAACGCGCAGCATTGGGCACCCTGCGTTGACCACATTATAACCACCTCGCATGAAGACATAGGCAAATACCAACAAGCCGGTTTCGGTCATAAAGTTATTAAAAGCCAGTGGGCATTCAACCCATTTACTTATCAACAAATGCCAGGCGTCAGGACGCGAGATATGAGCTTTGTTGGTTCGGCTAAGGATAATCGTTCAGACATAATAGAGAAGATACGCCAAAACCGTTTCGCTATTGATGTTTTCGGTTTCGGTTGGCCCGGGTCAATGGACATACCGTATCAAGATATGGTGAGGATTTATAATCAAACAAAGATAAATCTAAATATTGGTGATTCTATTGGCAGCGATGACCATAAGATTAGTAAAAGGATTTTTGAGATACCGGGGTGCAGGGGATTCCTGCTTACAACACCTGCTGACCATTTGGAAGAGTACTATGAGCCTGACAGGGAAGTTGTGCTTGCATCCTCTCCGGAAGAATTGATTGACAAATCCATGTATTATCTTTCCCATGTTCACGAACGTGAGGTGATTGCACAGCGTGGATACGAGCGGACGATTGCCGAACATACTTGGACGCACCGGCTTTTGGGAATATTTAACCATGTCGGATTCCCTGCTAATGCCAAGACTCTGCCGCACGTCAGCCCATCTCCTTTTCTTCAATCAATTCCGCCTGCTCCTGTGAATAGCCTTTCCTCTTCTATTGATACCTTGCAATCGAATAACCTGGGAGATAACGAAAGCATTATGACAAGTATTATCGTTTTAGCATATAATCAGATTCAATACACCAGGCTGTGCGTAGAGAGTATTTTACATTATACTACAGGCCATTACGAATTACTGCTCGTTGATAACGGCTCAACAGACGGTACTTATGAATATTTTGAATCTGTCAAGACATTCCATCCCAATACCCGCATTATTAGAAATTATCAGAACCGCAATGTTGAATATCTCGGCAACTATGTAGCTTCACTTACACTAGGAAAATACATTGTCGCTGTCACCAATGACACGATTGTGCACGAGGGATGGCTGCATAATTTCATCGGACAAATCGAATCTGCGCCTGACATAGCAATGGTTGGGCCACGCTCAAACAATATAAGCGGCCCACAGGCTGCTCAAGCAGAGTATGACACCTTAGAAGCTTACCAGACATTTGCAGCCGAGTGGGGAAAGAACCACAAAGGATCGAATTTCGAAACTCAGAGAGTAGTTGGTATGCTTTATATTATAAAAAAGGAGATATTAGAAAGGATTGGAGGGTGGGACCCTGATCTTCCTACCAATGGCAGAGACGGCGGATATGGCTTTAGTGATGACGATTTAACCTTGCGGCTTCTTTTAGCAGGATATAGGTTGATCGTTGCTAATGACGTTTTTATCCACCACTTCGGCAGCGTTACCACAAGCAGATACCGGGCGGATATGTTCGGGCCGTCTCAAAATATCAACAAGGAAAAATATTTTATAAAACTTAATAAAAATGAACGAATAGAAGTAGGGCAACAGGGTAAACTTACATTAATGCCTTATGAACCGGACGATCTCATCCCGGTGGCGGAAAACACTGTCATTAGGTTCCCACGTATAGCTATTGTAGAAAGAGGCGGCGGCACATCTATACCTGCGGATCACCTGAGAAGCTACACTTCCATTGCAGAGTTCTACAGAGGGGAGATCATTTCCCCTGGCGGAGATCCGATACAACCCTGGCTGATAGAAACGATGACGAAGGGACAATACGATTTCATTGTCCTTATTGATAAAAAACTGAATCCGTCACAGGAAAAAGTTCGCGCAATAATTGACATTGCATTAGGATACCCGGATGCTGCAATAACTGTCCCCACCGGCAACTACGCCCCTCTTACACATGCACACCGAACAGGAAACGGAAAAAGTGTAGAGATTATTCAGTATGCAGATATGTCTATTTCTGTAATCAACGGAAAACTGATTCGCCCCTGTATACAGGGGCTTGCCATTAGCAACAATGACGAGGAGATGTTCTGGTTCTTGCAGCGTCGTGTTCGCGGGGAAGGTTTTTTTATCATAAAAGCAGGCGGCATAGTAGTTGATGCAGACATACCATGCAATCACCATTCGTACGATACACACACATTACCGGAACAATTAGTTCAGGATAAGAAATTAACAGAAGCGATCTCCATATACAAAGACGATTTAAGCAAAGATCCGACATTTGCTGAATCCCTCTATAAACTTGCCTGTATTGCAAAGGAACTACATAATATCTCTGAAGCACTTCAATATGCTGTGGACTCTCTCGAAATTGACCCCCATTACATTCAGACATATATATTCCTTTCCCGGTATTTCCTTGAACAGGGGGATATGAAGGACGCAGAGGATGTGATACGGCTCGCTAATTTGAAACAGCCCGGCAATCCCGAGGTACAACAGGTTGTAGCAGAGTTTGAACAGAGGAAAAATAATTCGTACTAAAAATAATATTCCCTCCCACTTGACGGAGAGGTTATATCAATTATTCCCTCCCCCTTGACGGGGGAGGGTTAGGGTGGGGGTGGTCAATAAATGACAACAATCGGAATGGTTTTGAAAATGCAAAGTATTGATCCTGCTTTATCCGAATATCTCAAAAATATTCCCCAGGATAAGATATTTAATTTCAGAACAATCAGAGAACATATTGAGAGCGGTTCAGGCAGATTTACTGAGGCTGAAGAAATATTCCTGTTACTTGAAGGCGTAATCAAGAGATATAAAGGAGAGCCGGGATGGTAAAGATACTTTTGATTCAACTCGACAGATTTGGGGATAACCTGTTCATAGTCCCATTGATAAAGGGTATTAAGCAAATTCATCCGGATTCTCACGTCACAGTATTAGCACGTGAAGAAGTTAAGGATATATTAATGGGTTATAAAGAGGTTGATTCAGTTATGATTGCAGACTGGCTTAATCTTCCCGGCGGAATGAGCGGATTGGATGAGACTGAAATTATATTATACGGTTACAGGTATCTGAAAAATGTTATAGAGGGTCTGAGGGATATTAGATTTGATCGCATTATTAATCTTAATTTTAATAAGATAACAACACTTATAACGTCACTATTGAAAGTACCTGACACGGTCGGGTTTACAACAGGAAGCAATGGCGAACGGATAGTTAACGGGTCATGGGCAAATTACATGGGGTGTGTGGTTCAAACCAGAGAGTACAACCCTTTCCATATTATTGATGTTTTCAGAAATTACGAATATGGATCCCCTGTTGAAGACATGAGCGGGTTCCAGACAGGTGATTCAGCAGACGAGTTTGCTATGAAGCTATTCCATGAAGAAGGGTTGAGTGACGGGACACCGGTTATAGCCTTACAGCCGGGTGCAAGTATCAGGAGGCGTATCTGGCCCAAAGAGAGATTCTCAGAACTTGCCGGATTGCTCATAAATTCTGGAATAAAGGTTATTGTCCTTGGAACAAACCCTGAAAGGGATATTACTCAGACTATTAAAAATGATAATCCCGGCGTTGTTGACCTGACAGGAAAGACAACATTTTCACAGCTTGCCGCCATATTAAAACGTTGTAAATTACTTGTCAGCAATGACACAGGAACTGTACATTTATCAAGCGCAGCCGGCACAAGGGTTATAGGCTTATATATATGTCATGCATATCCCATTGAAACCGGGCCGTACGGCAGAGGGCATATAACAATATCACCTGTTATTGATTGTTATCCATGTATGTGGAAGGATGAATGTTCAATTGATTATAAATGCCGGCATAACATTTCTTCAGGGGATGTGTTTTCTGTTATTAACCATGCGTTGAATCCGGATAATTCAATAAATTGTAATAACAAAAACATTGAAGTAAATATCTCAATGTTTGATGATGACGGGTTCATATCGTATGTCCCGCTTGTTAAAAGGCCGCTTACATTCAATGATATTTTAATGCTTGCCTATAAGAGGCTATGGAAGGATGTGCTGGGCAACAGAAAAGTTGGAAGTGTTCCTGTATCTGAGATCCAATGGCTGAAAGAGACCTTTGATATAACAGATAAGGATATAACAGGTTTACCGGATACTTTTGATAAAAAATCTGATGATTTAATATCAGCGCTCAGGGTCTTAGAGTGTTTTGCAGAACGTGGATTAATAAAAGCTGAAGAAACCCTTTCCAATATATTTTCTAATGAAGAAAGTTATATAAACACCATTCAGGAAAAGATGGAAGATATTGAGATTATTGATTTATTAATTTATGAGAAAGGCTCAGGTACAGAACATATAAGACCTTTGACTACGTTTTACCGTATGCAGAAGGCAAGTATTCATGAAGAAAACCCAATACAGATAATAAGAGAAACAATGGAGATATACAGGCTGTTAAAATTATTATCATCCGGAATGATAATAATTTTGAATGAGATTACAAGTGCTGTATTTCAGAGAATCGGTTTAGTCAATGTATAAGATAAAAAATGAAGGGTATAGGGATACTAAAGTTCATTCCCTCCCCTTCAAGGGGAGGGTTAGGGATGGGATGGGATTATTGGATGAACCGTCATGAGCGGGGCGCTCACAAAGGGCAATGAAAACCCCACCCTCACCCGGACACTCTCCCTGAGGGAGAGGGGGCTACGTTGATTCCCTCCCCTTCAAGGGGAGGGGTAGGGTGGGGATGGGGTTATTGGATGAACAAAGACTGTTACTATAAGGAAATATTATGTTGACGCTTTGCATGATTGTTAAAAACGAAGAGGAGGTTATCGGCAGGGCATTATCCAGCGTACAGCAAATAGCAGATGAGATTATTGTTGTTGATACAGGCTCTACCGACAGGACGGTTGAGGAAGCAAATAGATTCAATGCAAGAGTATTCCCCTTCAACTGGAATGATGATTTCAGTGAGGCAAAGAATTTTTCAATCTCAAAGGCATCAGGTGACTGGATACTTGTACTTGATGCTGATGAAGCCATCGCAGGCAGGGACCTTTCAAAGATAAGTGAATTAATAAAAACCCAAAAATATGCAGGATATACTTTTATTCTGCGAAATTATAGTGAAAAATCAAATATAATCGGATGGCTGCCTAATCCAATGGATTATGAAGAAAGTATGAGCATTTCAGGGTTCCATCCTTTCCCGCTTGTCAGGCTTTTCAGGAATGGTCTTGGGATAAGATATAAAGGCAGGATTCATGAGACGCTTGAAGACAGCATGAAGGATAAAGGATTACAGTTTCAGGATTCTCATATACCGATTCATCATTATGGATTTATGAGGGGTGAAGATCAATTCAAGAATAAATTACAGCGTTATGCGTTATTAGAGGAGAAACGTGCAAGGGAATATCCCGGAAATACGGAATATTTATTAAGGGCTTCACGCCTGAATATAGAAGCAGGCTTACTTGAAAAGGCAGAACAATTGCTGAATGAGTTATTAGATTCCAAACCGGGTTTTGGTGATGCTTATCATGAGCTTGCTTTACTATCAGAAGAGAAATCAGATGACCTGAAGTCTGAAAAATTCTATTTAAAGGCATTGAGGTTAAATAGCGATAATGCGATGTTTCAATATAATTTTGCTAATTTTCTGGTAAAGAGGGGGCGTGCCGATGAGGCATTAAAATTCCTGCTGAATGTCATCAGGATAAAACCAGCGCATTTCAATGCCCACTATATGCTGGGAGAAATATTCTTTAAAAACGGTGATATTAACAATTCTTTGCTTCATTTCAGAGAAGTTATACGCGTTTACCCTAATCATTCTATTGCAAGGCATAATCTTGGTGTGGCCTATTATTTACTCGGTAAAAAGAAAGAGGCATCAGAGGAGTTTATGGAAGCAGTCAGAATAAATCCTCAGTACAGCATGCCGAGATTTTATCTTGGTCTGATATACGCTGAAACAGGGAAAAGAGAGGATGCAAAAAGAGAGATAGGACTATCCGTCAAATATGACCCCGGAAATGAAGAGGCAAGACGTATTTTAGAAATGTTATGAAAAAAGAAAAATTAAAAATTACTGTAATTGACCATGAAAAAGGTTATATCGGCCCAAGCTGTGTACGGGGGCTCCAGGCAATCGGACATACCGTACAACTAATGAAATTGAAGGGCGAGGAGGGTTCTAATGTCTTCGACCTATTCGATCCGTTAGCCCTGCTCAAAGAGATAATCCCTTTTGGTCCTGACCTTATTCTGGATATAAATGGAAAAACCTGTGACAGGGATGGGATATTATTATCAGCCTATAGGATACTGAATATTCATGTATTCATCTGGTTCGTAGATAATCCGCTCATAGTGCTTAATTATGGGCAATATAATCACTCAGATTTATTTACAAAACTTGTATATGATAAACATCAGTGCGAGGAGATGAAGAAACTGGGCATGACTGAAACCTACCACCTTCCTCTTGGTGCAGATGATAATTATTTCAAGCCGCTGACTCTTGATACTGCTGATATCGCGAAATACAAAACAGATATAAGCTTTGTGGGTTATAGTTATGCCGACAAGTGTGCATTATTAAGAAATGTACTTAGAAACAGATGGGTTGACATGCCGAAAGAGATGAATGATGTAATAAGGCTTGCCTCAGAAAACCTTAAAAAAGGTACTAAGAAAAGTACTCCTGAAATATATCAGTCAGCATTAGATTACTTTAGATTAAATCCAATATATCCGCAGGAGGATATTCCATGGGTTATCAATATAATTATTGAGCATGAATCAGGCAGGGATTACAGAGCAGAATTGATACGGCCTCTTCTAAAATATGGTATCAGGATATATGGAAACAAGAGCTGGCTAATGGTTTTAGATAAATGCAGCCTTCATCCGGCGGTAGATTATTTTGAAGACCTTCCTAAGGTATACAATGCCTCATTGATAAACCTTAACATTTCAAGGACACAGCTTGTTACAGCAGTTAATCAAAGGGTATTTGATGTCCCTGCATGCATGTCCTTTCTATTGACGGATTTCAAAGAGGAATTGGAAGAGTACTTTTTAATAGGAAAAGAGATAATATGTTACAGGGATAAAGAGGAATTAAACAGACTTACCGGTTATTACCTGAGTAATCCTGCTCAGATGAGAAAGATTGCAGAGGCCGGTTATCAGAGGGTTCTATGCGAACATACATATACCGACAGAATGGAAAGGCTTATTAATATTTATGAAAACATGCCTGATAATAATTATGAACCGGAGGAGAAGGGGGAGGCTTATGAAAAGGCAAATCTTTTTATAGGACAGGCTTATCTAAAGTTATCAAATAAAGAGAAGGCTGGTATACATTTTAAAAAGGCTTTAATCCCGGGGTCAAAGAATTATATCTGCCGGCTGAATACAGTCGGAGTATCGTTTCTACAGAATAAGGAATACGAGAGTAGTATCCCAATATTCATGGAGGCATCTGCACTCGACAAGGATGAATCATCCTTCCTCTTAAATCTTGGATTAGCGTATAAGAAAACAGGTAAATATGCAGATGCAGAATATTATTATAAAAAGGCATTGGAGAAAGATCCTTCCAATACATTAATTAAAAAAAGTCTTAACGATCTTTATCCGAAAATACCCCCCCAGCCCCCCCTTGAACAAAGGGGGGGATTTGCTTTGACCTTTATGAACGATCTTTTTATGACAGTTAATAAGAGTATAAAAGAAGGAGAAGTTACGCATGGCATTTCTCTTTGCATGATAGTTAAAAATGAAGAAGCAAATCTGGCACAATGCATCAAGTCTGTGCATCGCATAGTAAGCGAAGTGATAGTTGTTGATACCGGTTCAGAAGACAGGACTATTGAGATTGCACGCGAATATGGGGCACAAGTCTACAACTTTAAATGGAATGATAATTTCAGTGATGCAAGGAATATGTCTCTTGACCTTGCAACAAAGGATTGGATACTAATATTGGATGCGGATGAGATAATTGCAGAGAGAGATATTGAATCATTGAGATTGCTGTGTGAAAGTAAGGAATATGATGCTTTTAGTTTCTTAACAAGAAATTATATAAATGATTCAAGGGGGGCAGTCTGGATACAAAATGACAACTCATATAAAGAGGGCAGCGGCAATTCAGGATGGTTCCCGTCCCGTAAGGTAAGGTTGTTCAGGAATGACCGCAGAATAAGATTCAGCGGGGTTATTCATGAATTGGTAGAAGATTCTGTAAGAAATCTGAAACTCATAATTGGAGAGACTGCCATACCGGTTCATCATTATGGTGCAGGAAAATCAGGATTATCTTTAAGAGAGAAAAGGATTAAGTATATAAATTACTGTAGGATGAAGATTGAAGAAGAACCGGAAAATCCAAAGGCATATTATGAATATGGGATAGAGTGCTGTGAATATGGATTAGCGGCTGAGGCTGTTGAGGCATTTAAAAAAGTATTGGACATAAATCCTGACTTCCCCTTTGTTCATGGGTATCTTGGGGCAAGTCTGATAACACTTGGATTTCACAGGGAAGCTATAGTTTATTTAAATCAAGGTATCAACAAAGAACCTGATAACCCCGGGTTATATAATAACATTGCCTCTGCTTATTATGAGATTGGAGATTATGATAAGGCCATTATTTATTATAAGAAGGCAATTGATCTAAAACCTGATTATGCGTCATGTTATAAAAATATAGGATTATCTTACCTTAAATTAGACGACAAAAGTCATGCTGTTGAGTCATTGGAGAAGGCGTTGCTGCTGAATCAGCATTTAGATGATGTCTCAATGTTATTGAATGAATTAAAAAAGGTAAATTTAAAGAAACCAAAATTATCACTTTGTATGATAGTCAGAAATGAAGAGGCTGTGTTGAAAGAATGTCTTGAATCAGTCGCAAATATTGTTGATGAGATTATAGTCGTTGATACCGGTTCTATAGATGATACTCTGAAGATAGCATCTTCTTATGGGGCAAAAATACTACAGACTGAATGGAAAGATGATTTCTCAGGCCCTCGAAATATATCAATCAAAAATGCCTCCGGTGATTATATATTATGGCTTGATGCAGATGAAAAAATATCCCAGGAATCAAAAGATATGATTCTGAAGTTAAAGGAAACCCTGCCCGAAACACGTAACAGTTCTAATAGCTATAACGGCAAAGCAGAGGCGTATTCTATCATTATAACAAGCAAACGGAATAATCAAATAAACGAGCTTAATCATGAGGAAGAAAGTTTCCGGAGTCTCAGGATATTCCCGAATATCCCGGGTATTGAATTTAAAGGAAAAGTCCATGAGGATGTGTCTGGTTCGCTAAAACAAACCGGTATTAAAGTGACGCCTCTTGATATTAATGTTGAACATTATGGTTACAGGAATGATGATGAAATCAGGATGAAGGTTAAGAGGAATATACCACTGCTGATGGAAGAGCTTGCATTAACTCCGGATGACCCTTTAAAACTATTTTATCTGGCGAATAGTTTCTATTGCATTGGAGATATTGTTCAGGCTATATATTATATGGATAAAGCAAGAATTCAGAAGGGATCAGCAGTAAGGAACATGGATTGGTATCCGTTTGCTTATGTTAAGCTGGCCCAATTTTACAGGGAATCGGATAAACAAGATGATGCCGTAAAAATATACGAGGAGTTGATTGCCCTTTTCCCTGAATTTGCTACCGGATATTTTTTCTTGGGAGAGGCATTGTTCTTTCAAAGAAGATACAGCGAAGCATTGAAGCAAATGGAAGTTCATCAAAATCTAAATATAGAGATCAGCTCATATCCGTTACCAATAAAGAAAATGGATTACCTGAAATATTATTATTCCGGCTGTTGTTTAATGGAAGCCGGGGAATATTATGAAGCCGCAGAATATTTTTCTAAGGCATTGAATATTGACCCGAATGCTTTAACATTGCACATTTCTTTATCAAGACTATTTGCACTTACAAGAGATTTACAATCTTGTGTTGAGGCATGTAACAAGGTATTAAAATATACTGAAATGAATATTGATATTGAAATAAATTCAACAAAAGAACTTTCAAAAATCTTTGACTCCATCGGCGAATCATTTGAGGCTAGGTCTTTATTGCATGAGGCTATGGAGTCTTATAAGACTTCACTGGTATTGCTTGCAGATACCTATTAAAGTTATTCATACCATCTCCGATAAAAATTACCATCAACGAGACAATAAAAAAGGAAAGGCAGGTGAGATTGAAAAAGTGGAGAAGGGCCGGCTCCCGATTTTAAGATAAGTCCGGTTCATACGGCAAGGATGCCGTAACAAACTAAGGCAAAGAAAACCTTAGTAAATCAATCAAGGAGGATTAACCATGTCACTCAGGATTAACAACAACATAGCCGCTTTCAATGCCCACCGTTCATTAGGCGGATCGGATGATATGCTTTCAAAGTCTTTGGAAAAATTATCATCAGGTTACAAAATCAACAGAGCAGGTGATGATGCAGCAGGTCTTGGAATTTCCGAATCATTAAGAGCAAACATACGTTCATTCAAGAAGGCAAGCGATAATACATCTCAAGCCATGGCCATTTTACAGGTGGCTGAAGGCGGTGCAAATGAAGTCGGAAATATTTTACAGCGGCTCAAAGAGCTTGCAACACAGGCATCTTCTGCTAACCTGACATCTACAGACAGGACTAAGCTGAATGATGAAGCTACACAGCTTGAACAGGAAATAGATCGTATTGCCAATTCTACAAAGTACGGTTCAAATACCCTTATTAACGGCAACTTCGGTGCTACTGCAAGCATAGGCAGCCAGAATTTAGTCACCGCCGGTATTGCCAGTGCTGCAAAGATAGATGTTTCAGGGGTAGTAGATACATCTGCCACATATACAATTACAGATGCTGGAGATAATACAATAGCTCTCTGGAATGGCTCTATAACCCAGACGATCACATTGTCAGGGACAGGGGCACAGACTTTGGACTTCAAATCACTTGGAGTTAAGATAACCCTTGACAGCAATTATAGTGTAAGTAATGAGTTGAATGCTGCTTATTTTACCGTAGTTGCCGGAACTCAGGATTTCCAGGTTGGAGCATCAAGCAGCTCCGATGACAGAATATCTCTGGCAATAGGTAATCTTAAGACATCTAGTTTAAAAGACGGCGCTACATTCGATGTGACCCTTACGTCAGCAGCATCTGCCCAGAGTGCGCTGAGTGATATTGATACTGCAATATCTTATGTGACAACAAAACGCGGTGATATAGGTGCTAAACAGAACAGGCTGCAGTTTGCAGCAAGTAATCTGGCGGCCACCATAGAAAATACTATTGCAGCAGATTCCATTATCAGGGATGCGGATATGGCTTTTGAAATGACTTCATTTACAAAGAACCAGGTGCTTATGCAGGCAGGTAATGCGATGCTTGCCCAGGCAAACATGACTCCGCAAATGGTTCTTAAGCTATTAGGATAAAATTAATATTAATTAAACAAAATTCCCTCCGCTCCTTAAAATTATGATGCACTATCTGGGGGCGGAGGGTTTTTTCTTTTAAATAGTCAGGGGGTGGCTTACTATGGTAGACCCAATAAATACATCTGCTTCTTTATATAAGCCCATAGTTGATACCGGCAATAATAATTCACCTTCTAAAAATTATGAATCAGCTTTATCCAATTCAACTACGAAAATTGACACAGAAAATGATAAAGAAAATAAAACGCTGAATAAAGGGGATATTGAAAAGGTTGCGGATCAAATAAATAGTAAAATTGAGTCAACAAATAAAAGTTTAAAGTTTTTTGTTCATGAAGCTACCGGCCAGATTGCTGTAAAGGTTATTAATAAGGATACCAATGAGGTTATCAAAGAGATCCCTGCAAAGGAGTTGCTGGACTTACAGGCAAAGATTGAAGATATGGTCGGGATGCTTATTGACAAAGAGATCTAATAATTATGGATTCAACAAGTGCAATCAGCGGTTTGGCATCAGGTATTGACTGGAAAAAGATTATTGACCAGTTGATAGAGCTTGATAGAAAAAAGGTTAAGGTTATTGATGATAATCAGTTTAAGTATAAAAATAAACTGGATGCATGGAAAAGTTTAGCAGGAAAACTTCAAACATTAAAGACCTCAGCTACTTCTTTAAAAGAGGCCGGTACATTTAATACATTTACATCCGGTCTAACCTCATCCACTTCTACAAGTGCGGCTAACTATCTTAATGTCTCTGTAGGTTCCAAGGCAAATTCTGGTGTCTATAATATTGTTGTTTCAGCACTGGCCAAGGCACAGAAGACCTCGTCAACTACCTTCACAAGTAAAACAACGGCACTTGGTTATTCAGGTGAATTTCTCATCAACGGCAAGGATGTAAAATTTGAAACCACTGATACCTTAGTAAATCTAAGGGATAAGATAAATAACAAAAATACCGGATCAACTCCTTCCAATGTAACCGCTAATATACTTTCTGTTTCGAGTACAGACAACCGTCTGGTGCTGACAAGTGATAAAATGGGTGCTGACGGATTCAGTATCTTGGATGCAAGCAGTACAGATGTAATACAAAGCCTTGGTTTTACAAATACCACAACATCAATCAAGACCAGTGTTTCTCCGACCGGTGCAAAGTCTGATAAGTTCTCAAGCAGCAGTACGGCGGTTGGAACATTATATGGTCTGACCTCTTCGCCAAGCGGTACTGTAACCATTGGTGATAAAACTGTCAGCATTAATCTTGGAACACAATCTCTGACAGATATAAAAACGGCCATTGATGCACAGGCGCCGACCGGTGTCACTACTACGATTGAATCTGCAACAACAGATGGTGTAACTACATACCGGCTAAAGATAAGCGGGACAAACACATTTACAGACAGCAATAATGTCCTTGAGGCACTTGGAATTCTAAAAGGCGGACTGGCCAATTCGATTACAGCCGGTCAGGATGCCGGTATCACTGTTGATGGCATTACAATGGCAAGGACAACAAATACAATTACTGATGCAATAGAAGGGGTCACCTTAAACCTTGTCAACAGTGAAGCTACAACTACATTGACCTTAACCGTGTCCAGAAATATAGATGCAGTTAAAAAAACTATCAGCAATTATACAAACAGTTATAACGAAATCATTAAACTAGCTAATGAACAATTTACTTATGATACGGAAAAGAAGACAGCAGGAGTACTCTCAGGAGATGTTACCCTTACCTCTGTACAATCGGATGTAAGGAGTGTTGTTGCCGGTGAGATACTCGGTCTTTCTTCGACTATGAAGATGCTCTCCAATGCAGGCATTTCCATTGACAGCAAGGGTCTGATAAGTATAGATGATACTAAGCTGACAGAAGAGCTTCAGTCCGATTTTAACGCAGTTAAAAGGCTATTCATATATGAAGGCACTGCTACCAACAGTAAAGTAGAATATATTTCTCATACTAAGAATACTAAGGCAGGTACTTATGAGGTATATCTTACTACTGCCGCATCTCAGGGTACTGTTACAGGGAGCGGATTCAGCGGTACTTATACAGATGATGCAACTGCGGATACAATCAAAATAACAGATAAGTATACAGGAAGGATTGCATCGGTTTCATTAAATAATGGAGATTCAACAAGCACAATTGTTAATGCCATTAATTCCGAGCTTGCAACAGAGTATACACAGGTACTGACCGGATCTGTCTCTAATTCAAAGACAACTGCTGCTGGCGGCGGATATATTTCAGCTACTACGAAATGGTCGGAGATAAATACCGGCGGCGATGCGAATAATATTACTGATGGGAGTACGATTGCATATTCCGGTACAAAACGAGGCGGTGCAAGTTTCAGCGGGAGTTATACAATTACAAGTGCGACGACCAAAACGGTTGGAGAGTTTTTATCGGAACTTGAGACAGAATTCGGGAATAATGTAACTGCTGCAATTGATTCTAATGGAAAGATATCTATTACAGATAACACTGCCGGAGACAGTAAGACAAGTCTGACGTTGACGGAGAATGCAGGCTCTCTTGATTTTGGGACAGTTAGTGTTTCAACAACCGGACGAAATACATTAGATGTAATAGCATCAAGCAGTGGAAATAATCTTGTTATTACAAACAACCAGTATGGCAGCACTAATGGTTTTACAATAAGTTATGTCGGAGGGGGAACGAACAATACCTCTCAATTGGGTATAACAGCACAGGAATATACCGGGACTAATGTTGCCGGTACTATCAATGGTGAGACAGCAACAGGCAGCGGGCAGGATTTGATAGGGAACAGCGGAAATACCAACACTGACGGGCTTAGTTTAAAAATAAGTTATAGCAGCTCTGTTCCTGCAAGCCTCGGCACATTAAAGCTTACGCTTGGTGTGGCTGAACAGATGGAGAAGAAGCTGAATACAATGCTTGATACTGTTGATGGTTATGTCACTTACAGGCAGACAGGATTGCAGAGTTCTATTGAAAACTTTCAGAAACAGATGGATACAATGGATGAAAGACTTACAAGGGAAAGGGAAAAACTCACAAACCAATTTCTCGCAATGGAGAAGGCTATCAGCAAAGTACAGAATATGAGTAACTGGCTTACTAAACAGTTGAGTCACATGTAAACATATCGGTAACTGAGGAGGTTAAACAGATGAATCCATATCTAAAATATCAGGAAATAAATGTTAAAACGGCTGATCAGGGGAAATTAATATTGATGATGTATGATGGCGCTATCATATTTCTCCAGCAGGCAAAGGAGTTGAACAGGGAAAAGGATTTTATCGGTAAGTCAGAGAAGATTACAAAGGCACAGGATATACTTTTTGAGCTTATCGCTGCCTTAAATATGGATGCCGGTTCAATTGCAACTAATCTAAAAAGTCTTTATATGTACATGATTAAGAGATTATTTGATGCAAATATTAAAAAGGACACGCGTGGATTAGATGAGTCTTTGAAGATCATGAATGAATTGAGAGGGGCATGGGATAAGATAATTTCAAAACCTGAACATAAAAATAACACGGACAGTAAAAACAACCTTATACAGCAGGCTCAGCCGGTACAAATATAATGACAGCAAAAGATATGGGAAAAGAGATAATAATATGTTTAGAAAATGAATTAATGCTTTACAATAAGATTGCATTTATCTGTTTTAAATTGAAGGATGCGATCTCAAGTGAAACTGATTTTAGACTTGTGGAAGATATTATTTCAGAGAAGATAAGAGTTAGGGAAGAGGTAGAGAAGTTATCCATAATCAGGAGTGAACTTCACTGTCTATCTGAAAACAGTACTGAAATTATAGTGCAATTTAAAAGTAAGATAAAAAGGGTCATTAATAAAATAATTGAATATGAAAAAGAATGTGAAAGTAAAATGACAATCCTGCATAAAGATATTGGAGAGCGCCTTTTACAAGTTAATAAGGGGTTTCAGATGACAAAGGCATTTTCAAAAGGGTTCACATCACCTACCTATTTAAGTATTAAGCTATAGATTTATTCCATCAAATATTCATAGTTCATCCTACTTGTTTATTAATTAAATTTGATATAAAATCCTATTAATTTATTCGTCCTAATTATTAACGATAAATCCCTTACCCCCAAAATGGATCTGGATACTGAACTACAAAGATTTTACAATGATGTGATGCAGAGTCTTTCTGCATTTCAGCGGATTATTACTACTGTCAATAAGAGTTCCGATGTCAAATCTATCTGCAATGAAGTAGTGAAAATTCTCTCAAATGAACTTGGACTTGACCATTGTTCAATAATGTTATTGGACGAAAGCGGAAATTATGTGGTCAATCAGGCAGGTGTTTCAATTAAAGACCATGCAAATAAGGGGGAGGTATTTGTAAATCGTTCTTTCAAGATAGGTGAAGGTGTTGCAGGGATGGTTGCAAAGAATAACGCCGCTATCCTTATCTCTGATGTTGATAATGACAACAGATATGTGAAAGTTAAGTCTTCTGTTGATATTGGGTCATTGTTATGCCTTCCTGTATGTTCCGGCGCGGCTGTTATAGGTGTTTTAAACTTATCCCACAGCAGGCGTAATTTCTTCAGCAAACATCATGAAAAGGTTTTCTCAGTATTATCTTCGACAATAGGTCACCTTGTAACCTTTGTACAGCTTCAGAAGGACCTCGAAAGATTAAACAAAGACCTTCAGTTGACTGTAATGGAGCGTACGAGAGAGATTGAAGAATCCCATGATTATCTGAAGAATATATTTGAGAATGCAAGTGACCTTATTTTTACAATTGATAATGAAGGAAGGTTTATATTTTTAAATAAGAAGATAGAGGAGCTCGGCTATAGAAGGGATGAACTTGTCGGAAAAACTTTTGATAGCTTACTGATTGGTGAAGAAGGAATACGTACCTTTATTCATGTCTTAAAACAAGGTTCTAAAAAGACCATTGAAGTTGATCTGAAAGGTAAGGACGGCAATATATGTCAGACCCTATGCAGTTTTACGCCTCTCAAGAGCAGTAGTGAAGGGATAAGCGGGCTGCTTGGTGTTGCAAAGGATATTACTGAAAGGAAGATGCTGGAAAGGAAACTCCTTCAGACTGAGAAGCTTGCATCAATGGGGACTTTTGTCTCAGGGATTGCACATGAATTGAATAACCGCCTCCTGCCGGTATTAGTCTATTCTGAACTCCTGCAGGAGGCGTCAATTGCTGAGAATGAACTGAATTTGATCAGGACGATTAACCGTTCTGCTGTCGGCGCTAAACATATTGTTGAATCTTTGTTAAGATTCTCAAGGCAGGAAAAACCTCATAAGAACTATGTAAATCTTAATACAGTTTTAAATAGCGTAATCAATATTCTCCATTACAGGATATCTTCTATGGGCATAAATCTTAAGATCAAACTCGATAAATCACTTCCAATGACGTATGCTGATGACAGGCAAATTGAACAGGTATTTGTAAATATCATTAATAATGCATGTGATGCACTGGATATGTATACAGACAAAAATGAGCAGGGAAATGAGATAGAAATAAGGTCCTATTATTCGGATATGGACATTTATTTTGACATATCCAACAATGGCCCTCAGATCCCTGAAGATAAACTTGAGAAGATTTTTGACCCATTTTATACAAGTAAGGACGTGGGCAAGGGAACGGGCTTGGGATTAAGCCTCTGCTATGGTATTGTCCATGAACACAATGGAGATATAAGTGTGCAGAGTGAGCAGGGGAAGACTGTATTTACAATAAGGATACCTGTAATAACAAGAGAAGATTATTCAACTTTGCTCAGGTTAGTAGATGATGGTAAGGGAGAGGTAAGGGATAGTACAGATAAGAAGAGGATTCTGATAGTAGATGATGAAGAAGAACAGAGGGATGTGATCAGGCATATTTTAATGAGTCGTTATATCTGTTCCGGGGCTGGTTCCGGAGAAGATGCTATAAAGAGATTAGAGATTGAGGCGTTTGATATGGTTATTTGTGATGTTAAGATGCCCGGGATTGACGGCCCTGCTCTATATGAATGGATAAGAGAGAACCGCCCCAATATGGAAAACCGCATCCTGTTTTCAACCGGCGATATACTCGGGCCTCATGCAGAGAAGATTATTAGAAAAATCGGCAGTAATTATATAATAAAACCTTATAATGTAGAGGAGCTTCTGAAAAAGGTTAGTAATATCTTAACGGATAGGTAAGAGGTAGTAAGGCTGAAGGTAGAAGGTAGAAGCAAGAGGCAAGAATTAAGAAGTAAGATAACGGATGAACAATGAATATCCTCATTACCAACAACACTGCATTAATTATCGTTGATGTACAGAATGACTTCTGTCCAGGCGGGGCTTTGCCTGTGTCGGAAGGGGATAAGGTCGTGGCTGTTCTTAATTCCTATACAAAAAAGTTTATTGAAAGAGGTTTACCGGTATTTCTTACAAGGGACTGGCATCCTGAGAATCATATATCATTTAATGCTTATGGCGGGACATGGCCGCCCCATTGTATCCAGGATTCTAATGGGGCGGAGTTTCATCATGGACTTCTAATTCCTACAAATGCAGTAATAATTTCAAAGGGAACGCTGTCAGATAAAGATGCTTACTCAGGTTTTGAGGATACCAACCTTTCTGAATATCTTAAACAAAGACATATAGACCGCCTGTTTATCGGCGGGCTGGCAACAGACTATTGTGTGAAAAGTACAGTACTGGATGCCATAAAAGAAGGCTTTCAGACTGTATTTCTTGAGGATGCTTCACGAGGTGTAGATGTTAAGGCCGGTGATAGTGATAAAGCAATCAAAGAAATGTTGTCAGCAGGGGCGATAAGAATAAAACTGGGCGACATTGGTGATTAGTGAATCACTAAAATTCCCTCCCCCTTGAGGGGGGAGGGGTAGGGTGGGGGTGGGCGATGCCTAAACTATACACTGCTGACTTTGATGATATTAAGGCAGGCAGGATTACGGATGTATATTTTACCAGGACAATAAAGATATTAAAGGCTAAAGGTATTGATAAATGGGTAAAGGCAGAGTTTATTGCCAAAAACCTTCCTGATACATGGGAATGGGGCGTGTTTGCAGGGCTGGATGAATGTCTTAATCTGTTCGAAGGAATGAAAGTGAATGTCCGTTCGATGCCTGAGGGAACTTTCTTCAGACCTTATGAACCGGTACTTGAGATTGAAGGTATGTATACGGATTTTGGTATTTATGAGACTGCAATACTCGGTTTATTATGTCAGGCATCAGGTATTGCAACAAAGGCGGCAAGATGCAAAAAGGCAGCAGAGGGTAGAGGTGTAATAAGTTTCGGTGCAAGGAGGATGCATCCGGCAATAGCCCCTATGGTAGAGCGGAGCGCCTTTATAGGCGGTTGTGATGGTGTTGCAGTTGTGATGAGCGGTGAGATGATCGGTGAAGACCCTATGGGGACTATGCCTCATGCACTGATTATATTAATGGGGAATTCTGTTGATGCAACTAAGGCATTCCATGAGGTCGTTGAACCGCATGTAAAAAGGGTTGCATTGGTGGATACGTTTGGAGATGAAAAGTTCGAGGTGCTTTCCGTTGCTGAGGCAATGGGTGATAAACTCTATGGTGTCAGGCTTGATACACCTGCAAGCAGGAGGGGTAATTTCCCCAGGATACTTCAGGAGGTAAGGTGGGAGCTTGATCTGAGGGGTTATAAGCATGTGAAACTTTATGTGAGCGGCGGACTGGATGAGTATAAGATACCGGAATTAAATCCCTTTGTGGATGCTTATGGTGTTGGGACTTCGATAAGCAGTGCAAAGGTGATAGATTTTGCAATGGACATAATGGAAGTGGAGGGAAAGCCTCTTGCCAAACGGGGAAAGATGTCAGGTTCTAAAAGGGTTATGAGGTGTGATACCTGTTATAAATCAGAAATTGTACCTCTTAATCCCTTAATGGAACTAAAGACAACGAAATTTCCCTCCCCATTGACGGGGGAGGGTAAGGGTGGGGGTGAGCAACGGGAGTTTTCCGATCAAACGCAAGAGAATACTATATTGTCTTGTTGTAATTGCGGCGGCAGAAACAGCGATATCCTGTTGCCTTTTGTAGAAAATGGTAAGATAACGGGCAGCAGACCCTCTGCCCGTGAAATAAGAGAGTATGTATTACAACAGCTTCTGCGTTTTGAGCTTACCTAATTTCTCCACCTCTTCACTAAAGAAATATCCGCATAAATAATCTACATCATGAAGGTCCTTGTAATCAATCGGGAACGCTGCACACTGTTTTGGCCTTCCTTTATCATATATAGTGCATCTTGTATTCCCTTCAGGCCCCTCAAGGAAAGGACACTTGTACAATAGACTGCAACACTTTCCGCATTGAAAACAATCCCCGAATCTTGTCTTCTCAAGCTGTTCCACATATTTCTGTTTAAAGACACACAATACAAAGCGCCTTACTTTATTGTTGAACTGCTTAATCGTCCTGATCGCATGTCGGTCAATATAATACTGTAATATCCGTGTCAATAGCTCCCCCCTGACTTGTCTATCAGTTGTTTAGATTATAATTATAATAAGGAAAATTTACAGGTAGAAAAAATAACATAATTGAACTATTATTTTCAAGCACTTTTTTATAAAAACAACCCAATGAAGATGTTGTTGATTTATCGGAAATGATTACACAAAATCAGAAACATCTGCACGAACTTTTAAACATACTGTTACAACTTTCCCCTTACGGGTTTGAAAAAAATTGTAAAAGGTTACGAAAGGAAGCCTCAAATTTTGTCCTTGTAAAATTAATGACTCCGTAGTAACAAAATCAAGTGATTTTCTGTTTGACAATAACAGGTAAAATCTTTATTATCTCACTACTTAGATTATGTTTACCCCCTCACCCTTACCCTCTCCCCTCAGGGGAGAGGGTAAGGGTGAGGGGATGAAAATAGAAAGGATTTGTAAAGAAATATTATGAGAGATTTCAGCAGGATTCAGAGGCTGCCGCCTTATGTGTTCAGTATTGTTACCTCTATGAAGATAGAGGCGAGGAAGAGGGGGGAGGACATAATTGATATGGGGATGGGGAATCCTGATATGGGTAGTCCTCCTCATGTTGTTGATAAGCTTATTGAGGCCGCAAGGAATCCTAAGAATCACCGTTACTCGGCATCTAAAGGTATTACAAAGCTCAGGACTGCCATAGTTGACAGGTATAAGAAAAGATACAATGTTGATCTCGACCCTGAGACAGAGGCGGTTGTTACTATCGGGGCTAAAGAGGGTTTATCACATCTTGCCCTTGCTACGATAAATCCGGGGGATGTTGTTCTTGCCCCGAATCCGACTTATCCGATACACCCATACAGCGTGATAATAGTTGGTGGTGAGATAAAGAGTATCCCTCTTCGTGATGATTCTGATTTTTTTGAGGACATGTGCAATGCCTATAAACAGATATGGCCTAGGCCTAAGATGCTCATCATTTCATTTCCACATAACCCCACAACAGCAGTTGTAGACATCAGTTTTTTTAAGCAGGTGGTTGACTTTGCTCAGGATAATGACCTGATGGTTATTCATGACTTGTCTTACGCAGACCTTGTATTTGATGGGTACGAGGCACCGAGTTTCCTGCAGGTTCCCGGTGCAAAGGATGTTGGTGTTGAGTTTTATTCTGTGTCCAAGAGCTATAATATGCCGGGCTGGAGGGTCGGATTTTGTGTAGGTAATAAAGATATGGTCGGGGCATTAATAAAGATAAAGAGCTATCTTGACTACGGGGTTTTCCAGCCGATACAGATTGCCGCCATCCTCGCCTTGAATGGTCCTCAGGAATGTGTTCAGGAGACAGTTGAAATATACAGAAAAAGACGAGATGCACTTATAAACGGTCTTGCGAGGATAGGGTGGGAGATCAAAAAACCCCTTGGGACAATGTTTGTCTGGGCAAAGATACCAGAGCAATTCAGGGCACTCGGCTCTCTTGAGTTTTCAAAACTCCTTCTTACAGAAGCAAAGGTCGCCGTATCTCCCGGAGTGGGATTTGGAGAGTATGGAGATGACCACGTAAGGTTTGCCCTTGTGGAGAATGAACGAAGGATAAGGCAGGCGGTTAAGGGGATTAAGAAGGTATTGCAGAGGTAAGTGTTGAGCAGATGTAAGAAGAAAGATGCAAGAAGTAAGATTACAGATGGGAGTTCCCTCTCTCTCAGGGAGAGGGAACTAAGTTTCCCTCCCCCTTGAGGGGGGAGGGTCAGGGTGGGGGTGAGCTATGGGGTTCTTTGCATGAAATCTAAAATCGGCATCGGCATTATCGGCATCGGCACCGTTGGTTCCGGCGTTATTGAGATACTGCTTAGGAATGCGGATATTATTAAGAGACGGATAGGTGTTCCTTTGGAGATTGTTAGGGCAGTCACAAAGGATACTTCCAGACCTCTGCCTGAGGGGCTTAATCCTGCTGTTGTAGGCTCAGATGCAACAGAGGTTATTGATAATCCTGATGTAGACATAGTGGTTGAGTTGATGGGCGGGGTCGAGCCTGCAAAGAGTTTTACCCTGCGGGCTATTGAGAATGGGAAGCATATTGTAACTGCAAACAAGGCGCTCCTGTCATTAAGCGGTGATGACCTGTACCGTGCTGCCTCACAAAAGGGTGTGGATTTATATTATGAGGCTAGTGTATGCGGCGGTATACCGATTATCAAGGCACTTAGAGAAGGGCTGTCTGCGAACAGGATTGAGAGTATGTACGGTATTGTTAATGGTACGTCAAATTTTATAATGACTAAGATGACTCAGGAGGGGAAGGAGTTTAAGGATGCCCTTAAAGATGCACAGGGGCTTGGATATGCAGAGGCTGACCCTACTTATGATGTAGAGGGTATTGATGCGGCACATAAACTCTCTATCCTTGTAAATATCGCCTTCGGTACGCCGGTGAATCTTAAAGATGTTTATACAGAGGGTATATCCGGTATTCAGCCGCTTGATATTGAATATGCTGAAGAATTAAAATACAGGGTAAAGCTGCTTGCAATATCAAAAATGAAAGACGGCAGGATAGAGGCACGGGTACATCCGACTTTTGTCCCATGCAGTCATCTGATCTCAACAGTAGACGGGGCATTTAATGCAGTCTATGTAACCGGAGATGCAGTAGGACATATCTTGTTTTATGGAAGGGGGGCGGGAAGTCTACCAACCGGCAGTGCTGTTGCTGGTGACATAATTGATGTGGCGAGGAATATCCTGAACAACTGCTGCGGAAGGATTCCCCCGGCCTCTTTTAAAGAAGAATACAGGATGCCGCTGAATATAATGAGTATTGATGATATTGTGTCAATGTACTATTTCCGGTTTACAGTTATTGACATGCCCGGTGTGCTCTCAAAGATAGCCGGTATACTTGGTGACCATAAGATAAGCATAGCCTCGGTAATACAGAAGGGTAGAAAAGAGGGCGGTGAAGTCCCGCTGGTTATGCTGACACATGAGGCTGTGGAGAGGAATGTAAAGGACGCACTAAAAGAGATAAGCGGGCTTCATTTTATTGCAAATAAAACAGTGATGATAAGGGTGGAAGAAGGACAATAGGTAATTTAATAAAAGAAGAATGAGATTAAGATTAAGAAAGGAACATTATGCGCTGGCGTGGAGTGATTGAGCAGTACAGGGAGTATCTTTCAGTAACAGATAAAACACCTGTTATAACCTTGAATGAAGGTAATACACCATTTATTGCGTGCAATAATCTTGTAAGGGCGATTAATCCTGATATAGAGCTTTTTCTGAAATTTGAAGGGGCAAATCCAACCGGTTCTTTTAAAGACCGGGGTATGACGATGGCAATATCAAAGGCCGTGGAGGCAGGGGCGAATGCTGTTATCTGTGCATCAACAGGGAATACCTCGGCATCTGCCGCTGCGTATGGTGCACGTGCAGGACTTAAGGTATTTGTCCTTATCCCTGAAGGCAAGATAGCTATGGGAAAGCTGGCACAGGCCATGATTCATCATGCAGTGGTTATTCAGGTAGACGGCAATTTTGATGAGGCTTTAACCATTGTAAAGAGTATCTCATCTGAATATCCTGTTACAATGGTAAACTCCATAAATCCTTACAGACTTGAAGGGCAGATGTCGGCTGCGTTTGAGGTGTGTGACCAGATTAACGGGTATCCTGATTATCACTTTCTGCCGGTGGGGAATGCAGGAAATATAAGCGCTTACTGGATGGGTTATAAAGAGTTTTATAAAAGGGGGAAGATTTCAGGTCTCCCAAAGATGATGGGTTTTCAGGCCGCAGGAGCCGCACCAATAGTGCTTGGCCATGTTGTGGAAAATCCTTCAACAATTGCAACTGCCATCAGGATAGGTAATCCTGCCAGTTGGAAGACAGCAGTAACCGCTGCATCTGAATCAAAGGGTGAGATTAATATGGTTACGGACGAGGAGATCCTTGAGGCATACAAGATGCTTGCCTCACACGAGGGAGTATTCTGCGAGGCCGCCTCCGCCGCATCCATTGCCGGTGTTATAAAGAAAAATAAAGAGGGCATATTTTCCAAAGGCGACAGGGTTGTCTGCACACTGACCGGTCATGGCCTTAAAGATACAGAGATGGCGATTAACCTTTCCAAAAAGCCTGTAACAGTGAAGGCTGAAAAGGGGGAGGTGTTGAGGGTGCTGGGGTATTAATTAAATTGAAGAGATAGGGGAAGAAGTTAGAAGTAAGAAGTAAGAAGCAAGATGTAAGATGTAAGATGTAAGAAGAAAGAAGGAAAAATGATAGAGGGAAGGAAACTATGAAATATATTATCTTAGTCGGTGACGGGATGGGGGATAATCCTGTAGAGCAGTTGGGTGGGAAGACGCCTTTACAGGCGGCAAGGATACCTAACATGGATTCTCTTTCAAGAAAGGGAGTCCTTGGGCTTGTGAAGCTTACCCCTGATGGGTTTTATCCAGGCAGTGATGTTACACAGATGAGTCTTCTTGGTTATGACCCTGCTGAGTGTTACACCGGAAGGTCTCCTCTTGAGGCATCAAGTATGGGCGTAACTCTGGGGAAGGATGATGTTGCATTCAGGTGCAATACGGTCAGCCTTACAAGGAACGGGAAGTATATTAATGACAGGCTGTCGGATGATGTGATTATGGCGGATTTCAGTGCCGGACACATTACTACTGATGAGTCAAGAGAATTGTTATTGTTCCTCGATGAAAATCTTGGGAATGACACTTTCAAATTTTACCCCGGTGTTAGTTACCGTCATCTGTTCGTGTGGAAGAACGGTAAGGCTGGGATGATGTGTACACCGCCGCATGATATTACTGATAAGGCTGTTCAGGGTTATCTTCCAACAGGTGACGGGGTTGATGTCCTGATGGAGATTATGAATAAGGCACTTGGTATTTTGCAGTACCACCCAGTTAATATCCGGCGTAAGGAGAGAGGGGATAAGATTGCAAACGGGATATGGTTCTGGGGGCAGGGCAAGGCACCTCGGTTAGAGACATTTCATGTAAAGTATGGACTGAACGGCTCAATGATTTCAGCAGTGGACCTGACAAACGGTATAGGTAAATATGCTGGGTTTGACATTATACATGTCCCCGGGGCAACAGGTTACATTGATACAAACTATAAGGGAAAAGGTGAGTATGCACTGAAAGAGCTGTTTGATAAAAATAAGGACATGATATTCATACACGTTGAGGCCCCGGATGAGGCCGGACATAATGGAGACATCAACGGCAAGGTAAAGGCAATCGAAGAGATTGATGACAAGGTTGTCGGGACGATTTTAGAAGGTATGAAGGGCAAGGGTGATTTCAAGATACTGATACTGTGTGACCATAAGACCCCTGTTGCCTTAAAGACCCACTCACCGGAGCCTATACCATTTATCCTTTATGACAGCAGTGAGACAGAGAAGTCTGACAGACCTTATGATGAGTTTAATGCGGCTGACAGCGGGGTCTTTGTAGAGAATGGGACGAGGCTGATTGAGAGGTTTTTAGACAGGCAGCAGTGAGCAGAAGGTAGAAGCAAGAAGTCAGAAGTAAGAAGCAAGATAGGAGAAGACAAAGGAAAGGAGAAAAAGATGGGAAAAGGGATTAAGGGGGAGTCTTGCCCTGAAGCAATTCGGAAAGCTATTTTACATGGAGAGATAATATCTTTCTCTGAGCTATTCAGTCGGGTGAGGCCAATGGGTTTATGGAAGGACAACAGGATATGGCAGGCATTAATGGCCTCTGTAGTAAACCTTCCACCAGCGCGTCGGTGGTGGTCAATAGAGCCTTTTCTTTTTCTCCATGAGGATGGGAGAGTTTCATTATATGACGAAAGAGTTCATCCAAAAGTGGTGGATTAATAACTATGTTTATTAGATTCCCTCCCCCTTGATGGGGGAGGGGTAGGGTGGGGGTGCCTACGACATTTAAGAACAAAATAAATAATATAGCTAAAACTCTTAGAAAGAGATTAACTGATACAGAAAATGTATTATGGAAATATTTAAGAGCAAAGCAGTTAGAAGGATATAAATTCAGAAGGCAGGAGCCTATTGGTAAGTATGTTGTAGATTTTGTTTGTTATGAAAAACAAATAATAATAGAAGTTGACGGGGGACAGCATTCAATAGAAATAGACAAAGATAAGGAAAGAGACGAATGGTTTAGCTCACAGGGGTTTAAGGTTTTAAGATTTTGGAATAATGAAGTGTTAGTAAACATAGAGGGAGTATTAGAAGTTATTAGGGAGAATTGTTTGAATCACCCTCCCCTAACCCCTCCCATCAAGGGAGGGGAAAGTAGTTACTCGCAGAAAAATCTTAAGAACCATAGTTTATAAATAGTGGGCGATATGAAGATATTGTGGGTGTTCATGGAGGATTCTTTTCTATATGTTGATTGTACAGAAATATGGCGGGACGTCGGTTGGGAGTGTTGAGCGGATAAGGAATGTTGCTCATAAGGTTGCGAGGACACGCAATGAAGGGCATGATGTTGTGGTGGTTGTCTCTGCGATGAGCGGTGAGACCGACAGGCTGGTATCCCTTGCCCACCAGATAACAGGTACGCCGTCTGATAGAGAGATGGATGTACTCCTTTCATCAGGAGAGCGCGTAACGATAGCACTTCTTGCGATTGCCTTAAACAGTATAGGGTATCCTGCCAAGGCATTTACAGGCCGCCAGGTGGGTATTGTTACAGACAGTGTTCATACAAAGGCAAGGATAGAGCGTGTCAGCGGCGAACGTGTACACGAGGCGCTTAAGCATGGTGTAATCCCTGTAATAGCAGGTTTTCAGGGGATAAGCGAGGCATCAGATGTTACAACTTTGGGAAGAGGCGGCTCAGACCTTACTGCTGTTGCGATTGCAGCGGCTATTAAGGCTGACCTGTGTGATATATATACGGATGTGGATGGGGTTTATACCGCAGACCCTAATATAGTTTCAGATGCAAGGAAATTGGACAAGATATCTTATGAAGAGATGCTTGAACTGGCAAGCCTCGGTGCAAAGGTTTTGCAGAGCAGGTCAGTGGAATATGCGGCAAAACATGGAGTAAAGCTCCGCGTAGTATCCACGTTTGTTGATGGAAGCGGTACATTGCTTACAGAGGAGGATGAAGATATGGAGAAGGTCGTTGTCTCCGGTGTTACTTATGACAGGAATCAGGCAAAGGTAACAATTGTCGGTGTGCCTGATAAGCCGGGTATTGCTGCAAAGATATTCGGTCCTGTGGCAGATGCCAGCATCAATGTAGATATGATTATACAGAACGTCAGTCAGGAGTCTCTGACAGATATATCCTTTACAGTCCCCCGCTCTGATATTAACAAGACTAATGTGATTATGAAAACTATCACAGAAGAGATAGGGGCAAAGGAGTATGAGTTAAAAGAGGATATTGCAAAGGTTTCTATTGTCGGTGTTGGAATGAAATCCCACTCCGGCGTCGCTGCAAGAATGTTTTCAGTCCTTGCAGGCGAGGGCATTAACATAATGATGATAAGCACCTCCGAGATAAAAGTCTCCTGCGTGATAGATGCGAAGTATACTGAGTTGGCGGTGAGGACTTTGCATAGAGCGTTCGGGCTGGAAGGAAGAAGTTAGAAGTTAGAGGTAAGAAGCAAGAAGGGATACTTCTTACTCATTACCTGTAACCCGTTACCCATAACCTATAAAAGAATATATGAGAAAAATACTAATTTACGATACAACCCTCCGTGATGGGGCGCAGGCTGAGGATGTCTCTTTTACGCTTGAAGATAAGCTTAGGATTGTCGGAAAGCTGGATTCTCTTGGTGTCCATTATATTGAGGGAGGATTCCCTGGTGCAAATCCAAAAGATACAAGGTTCTTCAAAGAGGTAAAGAATCTTCATCTTAATAATTCAAAAATAGTAGCCTTCGGCAGTACAAAGAAGGCTGCTACTAATGTAAAGAAAGACCCTAATATTACTGCACTTCTGCAGGCAGAGACCGGTTGTGTTACAATAGTCGGTAAGAGCTGGGATTTTCATGTAACAGAGGCACTCGGCATAACCCTGAAAAAGAATTTAGAGATGATAAAAGAATCTGTTTCATATCTGAAGTCAGAAGGTAAGTATGTATTCTTTGACGCTGAACATTACTTCGATGGTTTCAAGGCTAATGCGGAATTTGCAATTCAGACACTTCAGGCATCTCTCGAAGGCGGGGCGGATTGTGTTGTACTCTGTGATACCAACGGCGGGACCATGCCTGATGATATAAAGAGGATATTTAAAGATACAAGGCGTGAGGTAAAGGTATCTTACGGGATACATGCCCACAACGACTCTGACCTTGCGGTTGCCAATTCAATTATGGCAGTGGAGGCAGGGGCATCTCATGTTCAGGGGACGATCAATGGCTTGGGGGAAAGGTGCGGGAATGCCAATCTTTGTTCAATAATACCGAACCTGAAACTGAAACTTGATATAGACTGCATACCTGACCAGCAGCTCAGAAATCTGCGTAATGTATCGCATTTTGTAAGTGAGATAGCCAATATACCTCCAAACAGACGCCAGCCTTATGTAGGGGACAGCGCCTTTACACATAAAGGCGGGCTTCATGTTCATGCAGTCAGGAAGAAATCAAATACCTATGAGCATGTAAATCCTGGTGACGTGGGAAATGTCCGGAGGATGCTTGTATCGGACTATTCAGGCATAAGCACTATTCTTCAGAAGGCCGGTGATTACGGTATTATTGTTAAACAGGAAGACCATCCGAAATTGCAGAATGTACTGAATGTATTGAAGGAGATGGAAGACAAGGGGTATCAGTTTGAGGGCGCTGAGGGGTCATTTGAACTCCTGATGAAGAGGTCGCTTGGCCTTCATAAGAGTTTTTTTAACCTTATAGGCTTCAGGGTTATTGTGGAGAAGAGAAAAGAAGGGGCATCTACGGAATCAGAGGCAACGATAATGCTTAATGTAGACGGTGATATTGAGCATACTGCGGCAGTCGGAAATGGCCCTGTTAATGCACTTGATAATGCACTAAGAAAGGCACTTGAAAAGTTTTATCCATCACTCAAAGATGTCGGCTTAATTGATTATAAGGTGAGGGTACTTACAGGCGTGAGAGGTACGGCCTCAAGGGTGAGGGTCTTGATTGAATCAGGGGATAAACAGAGAAAGTGGGGGACAGTAGGGGTTTCAGATAATATCATTGAGGCAAGCTGGTTGGCACTTGTGGATAGCATAGAATATAAGTTACTCAAAGATAAGGTGATGAATGATGGGTAGGAGTCATAAAGGTAAGCGGAAATCGGGTCATCCTTCGACAAGCTCAGGATGACAGCCAAGGTGCCATGGTGAGCCTGTCGAACCATGACAGGCAGTTAGAAAATCAGCGGGACAAGAATGTCCCGCCTATCCTCATAGAAATGGATAGGCGGGGTCAGCAATTCTCGGTGAAATATCGGGCAAATGCTCTTACAGCGGGGTTAGAAAACCCCGCCTATCGCGATAGGCGGGACATTCTTGTCCCGTATTAGCAATGGAGATATGATTCACAGAGAATTGCTGTAGGCGGGGTTTTCTTACCCCGCCGTAGGGATTTTCGGGTATGGTGTAAGGAGTTTTAATATGCAGGAAGGAATGACAGAAGAAGGCATCGTGATTGAGGTGCATAACGGGATGGCGAAGGTCAGGGCTGTTCGCGGGACATCATGCGGAAGCTGTGCATCAAAGAGTTTGTGCAAGCCCTCGTCAGGGTCAGATACAAATGTAGTTATTGAAGCAAAGAATGAACTTGGCGCTTCTGTTGGGGAAATGGTAGAGGTTTCAATGAGGTCCAAGACTTTTTTAACGGCATCTTTTATTGCGTATATGGTACCTCTAATCGGTTTCTTTATAGGCAGTTTCGTGGGCAAGGCTGTAACAGGTTCAGACCCTTATGCTGCCCTGTCCGGAATATTGTTTATGATTATTTTTTATGTAGGAATATGGTTATACAATAAAAGTGCTCTTAAAGATGGTAAATATAATCCTGTGATCATTTCAGTGAAGCATCCTTGACTTTCTAACTTTTTCCCTCCCCTTGCGGGAGGGGATTAAGGGGAGGGGTGACACTGGTTTCTATTTATAATAATATTTTCGGGGTCTTAGTAACCGGAAGTTTAGGTTAATTTGCTTAGGTTTTTCGGAGGAATAGTTTGTGAAGAAAGCAGATATTGCCGGTGAGCTGTATGACAAGATTGGGATTTCAAAAAAAGAGGCGCTCGATATTGTTGAGCTTATCCTGGATACTCTGAAGGATAGCCTTAAACATGGTGAGACAGTGAAGATAGCAGGCTTTGGAAATTTTGTTATAAGGAAAAAACGTGAGAGAAAGGGGCGCAATCCAAAGACCGGTGAAGAGATTGGTATAACACCCCGCAGGGTTGTAACATTCAGGCCAAGCCATATATTTAAACAGTATATTAACGGTGAAAAGATTGATGCGGTTGATGAGGAATAAAGGTCAGAGTTAGGAAGCGGCATGAAGTTTATATAAAATTCACTTAGGGTCTGTCATGAAATAACTTGTGCATTTAGGCGCTCAGATTTCGGTCAGGTTTGAGTGCGACCGATTGAGCAAACCCGAAGGCGTAGTAGAATCTACGCTGAGGGGTTGCGATTGAGGAGCACACAAAGATGGCCGGAAGATGAGATGCATAAATGTATAGGTTATTTTATGACAGACCTTAGGGCCTGACCTTGTAGTTTCTAATCTACTTTTACCATCATGAAGCTATTCTACAAGATAAGTGAAGTCAGCAAAATTACAGGACTTGAGTCTTACGTCCTGAGATACTGGGAAACAGAATTTCGTTTTTTATCTCCCCGTAAGAACAGAGGCGGTCAGAGGGTTTACGAGCAAAAAGATATTGATGCGATATTGAATATCAAAAAGATGCTCTATGAAGAGGGCTTTACTATTGCAGGGGCCAGAAAAAAACTTCAGGACCAGTCCGGTAAAGACAGTAAGGTTATTAAGAAGGTCATTGAAGATTTAAAAGGTGTCCTAAATCTATTGAAGTCTTAATTTCGGGGCGTGGCGCAGCCCGGTAGCGCACTCCCTTGGGGTGGGAGTGGCCGGCCGTTCAAATCGGCTCGCCCCGACCAATAATAACCACAGAGGCACAGAGAAATAAATCCAAATATCAAAAATCAAAGTCCAAATGAATGTCAAATGATTAAATGAAAGATTCATGAGCATAGGCTCACAAAGGATGAAAATGAGTGGGACAAGAATGTCCCACCTATCCTTGATATATATCTGGATAGGCGGGGTTTTCTTACCCCGCCGGAGAGATTTTTGGATGGAGATTTTTTAAAAATATGCTAATTTTAGTTTCTAACGACGATGGTATACATTCAAAGGGGCTTCACATACTTGCTGATGCACTCAGAGTCATTGGTGAGGTGTATATTGTTGCTCCTGACAGGGAGAGGACTGCGGCAAGTCATGCACTCACATTACACAAGCCTCTGAGAATGGATGAGGTTGCTGATAAAACCTATAGCGTAAGCGGTACGCCGACTGATTGTGTTAATCTTGCCATCAATGGGATACTCCCGGCAAAGCCGGATATTGTTGTATCGGGTATAAATAAGGGTGCAAATCTTGGAGATGATGTTACATATTCAGGGACAGTGTCCGCAGCATTTGAAGGCACATTACTCGGAGTCCCGTCATTTGCTGTATCACAGGTTGCAGAGGGAGATTATAAGTTTGAGACATCTGCCCGGATTGCATGTATTATTGCCGCATTAGTCAAAGAGCAATCATTGCCTGCCGGTGTCTTACTTAATGTAAATGTCCCCAATCTGGATATGAGTGAGATAAGAGGGATGAAGATAACACGTCAGGGTAAGCGTATATACGACAAAAATGCGATAGTTGAGAAAGTAGATCCGAGGGGCCGGAAATATTACTGGATCGGCGGGAGCAGACTCTCATGGGAGAAGACAGAAGACAGCGATTTCTCAGCAATCGAAGAAAACATGGTATCAATAACCCCCCTCCGCCTTGACCTTACTGAATTCAACGCAATAAAGACACTTCAGTGCTGGGAATCAACACTCTCACAAAAAATCATGAACACACCAATATAATATAATAATAACAATAAAACGCCGCCGCTGATTTCAGTATAAACTTCAAAAGGTACTGTTAACAGCCTAATGATTGACACCATTATCTTTAATTAGTATAGTAGTTTCATAGTTTCGAAACTTATTCAGAGGGTGTTAAATATGGACAAAGATATTTTTGAACTGCATGCGGGTATCTGTCAGATTATGGCAAATGCAAAGAGGCTTGAGATTATAAGTATTCTTGGTGATAAAGAGCTTTCAGTGGGTGAGATTGCTGAGAAGATGGATATCAGGCCGGCAAACCTGTCCCAGCACCTTTCTATTATGAAGGCAAAGGGTATACTCAACTTCCGCAGGGATGGGGTGAATATCTATTACAGGATTTCAAACCTGAAGGTGGTTCAGGCATGTAAGCTGATGCGTGAGGTAATGATAGAACAGCTCAGGGAAAAGGGCAGGCTGTCAAAGATTGTATCACAGAAAAAATAATTATTTTCCCGGCTAACGGAAGGAGGGTACTTACCCGTACTTTATTTTTACCAGAAACAATCCCTGCGAAGGGGCAATCTGTCCTGCGTGACGACGGTCTTTTTTCTCTAAAATATTTTTAACATCTGCAGGTTTAAACCTCCCTCTTCCAACCTCCACAAGTGTCCCCACAATATTCCTGACCATGTGTTGAAGGAATGAACGTGCCTCAAAGGTGAGAAGGATAAGGGGATTATCTGGAAATACTCGTAGCTCACCCTCCCCCTTTTCCCCTCCAGTCAAGGGAGGGGGGATTAACATAGCAACCTCAATATTCTCCAATGTCCTGACCGGAGATTTGGCACTGCACTGTGATGACCTGAAAGAAGAAAAATCATGGGTACCCAAGAGATACCCTGCAGCCTCCTTCATTGCATATATATCAAGAGGCCTTTTTATGTGCCATGCGTAGTTCCTCAGGAAAGGAGACATCTGCTCAACATTCAATATTGCATACTGGTATGTCTTTCCCTTTGCACTGAATCTTGCATTAAATTCCATAGGCACATACTCTGCTTTTTTTATCCTTATGTCATGGGGGAGCAATGAGTTGATGGCCTTTACCCATGAGGTTTCATCTATTTGAAGATTGCTCTTAAAACTTACGGACTGTCCTAATGCATGTACGCCCGCATCAGTACGGGAGGCCCCGGTTACCTTAATGGTCTGTTTTGTAATGCGACCAAGTACCTCTTCAAGCACCTCCTGTACTGTCAGGAGATTTGCCTGCCTCTGCCAGCCGTGATAGTTCGTCCCATCGTACTCAATAAGAAGTTTTATATTATTTGTCATCACTGAAGTTGAGAGATTAACCCGACTTCAATATTTTTGCAAGCAGGTACATAAAATATAAAACAGGGGTTGACATACTATACTTATATATAGTATAGTTTGTTTATGACGGATTAAAAACTTACGGCACTTACATTAAGGCAGCAGCAGTTGTTGTCATATATAGAGACCACAATGGCCGGATTGGGGTATCCCCCGACGCTTTATGAGATGACGAAGGCTATGGGTGGTATTACAGTAAAGGGTGTTAAAGACCATCTGAGGGCGCTTGAGAAAAAGGGGTATCTGAGATGTTCTCCAGGAAAACGAAGGGCTGTTGAGGTATTGCATGGCCGCTATTTCAGGGGAGAGGGGATACCTGTGGTCGGGCGTGTTGCAGCCGGGATGCCGGTTCTGGCTGTTGAGAATATAGAAGGCACGCTTCCTCTTGATGCTAAGTTTGTGGGCAGTTCAGTGCATTTTGCACTCAGGGTGCGTGGAGACAGCATGACAGGTGCAGGCATGTTCGATGGTGACTATATTATCGTAAAACAACAGGAGACTGCTGATTCAGGAGATATAGTTGTAGCCCTTATTGGTGACGAGGCAACAGTAAAGACATTTAGAAAGAAAGGGAAAGATGTCTTCCTTGAACCTGCGAACCCTGCATATAAAGATATTCCCCTTAAAGGGCATATACCTCAGCCTGAGATTCTGGGCAAGGTTGTTGGGTTGTACAGGGCGATAAAATAGTGAGCAGTAAGGTGTTAGCAGTAAGCAGAAGTCAGAAGTAAGAAGCAAGAGAAACTCATATACCCCTCTTTAGAAAAGGGGGGATGGGGGGATTTGAAGTGGATAAATTTGAAATGAGGTACTAAATGGGTAGAACCCTTCCCACACCAACAATGCAGCAATTCTCGGTGAAATATCGGGCAAATGCTCTTACAGCGGGGTTAGAAAACCCCGCCTATCGCGATAGGCGGGACATTCTTGTCCCGTATTAGCAAGGGAGATATGATTCACCGAGAATTGCTGCCAACAATGCTGCTTGACGAAGAGCGGCTTCGCTGGCAGAAGTTCCGCCGGGCACTCAGAAAGGAAGGCCAGACCATCCTTGATGAGATGCTGGATTGACATACGCAGGCACGTTCAGGCACAGGCGTACGCCTCTATGGGTCACCCCTTATGAGGCCATGCTTGTAGCGATTATACTTGAAGACAGGAAGAGGATAAAAAGGCTGGAAAAAAACATGCAAGGGGGCAACTGAAGCATGTTTACATGCTTCTTTCTAAATGTTAGAATTTGGCGTCTTTTACTTGTAATCTTTGTAACCTTAAACTATAACGGAGATAGTAGGAAATGATAGGAGATGTTGCTGCAAAATATATCCCCACCCTTGAACACCGAAAAGAGATGTTCAGCAAATATCCCTTTTATGAGGTAAGGGAGAAGGTAGCAATTAATGAAATAAAGATAAACCGCAGGTTATTTGCTTTCAACAACAAGGTTTGACAAAGTTTGACAACAGGCAAAATTCCTATTGACAGCATAGTCTCATCCTGCTACTTTAACATCAGAAGAAAAGCAAATACGTATTAGATAGGGTTATTATTTAATTGGTTGAGTTGACTCATTTAGTGCAAAAAGTATGGAATCTAAAGGATAGATGGAATTTGAAAAACAAACAGAAAGACAAAAGGAGAACACCATGCTAACAGTAAACAAAACGTTTATTCCGGAGAATGATGTTATTTCTGAAAACGGGTATATGACAATTAATGAGATTGTCGTTTTACTGCGGAAATACAAGGCAAACCCTGATGCAATTCAGTTTATTGCAGACATGCTTGAGGAATAATTATCAATTGATTTCATCTTAGTTCACCTTAGAATGCCTTTAATGAAAAACAACCATGATAAAACCAACAGACAATAAAAAAAAAGCAAGAACTACCGTACTGCTTAATAAGTCAATCGGGCATAGCCTTGAACATCCCGTTGAATTTTATATATCAGAAGAAACAGCCACATACGGGAATAACGGCAAAAGACCTTTCACTGTTTATTATGACAACCCTGAATATTCATTAAAACTTCTTAAAGGCGATTGCATCGAGATTTTGAATAAGGCAAGGGAAAACAGTGTTGACATGATTTTTGCAGATCCTCCTTACTTTCTTTCTAACGGAGGAATTACCTGCCATGCTGGAAAGATGGTTTCTGTAAACAAGGGAAAGTGGGATAAATCTAAGGGAGTAAAAGAGAATCATGAGTTTACCCTTGACTGGCTTAGAGCTTGCCAGAGAGTCTTGAAACCTAACGGTACGATTTGGGTTTCCGGCACAACTCATATTATTTACTCCATAGGCTTCGCTATGCAGGAGCTTGGATATAAAATTCTTAATGATATTATTTGGTACAAACGCAACGCGCCTCCGAATCTTTCTTGTAGGTATTTTACCCATTCGACGGAGATTGTTCTCTGGGCTGCGAAAAATGAAAAGGCTAAACATCATTTTGATTATCAATTGATGAAAAAGATAAATCAAGGGAAGCAAATGAGAAATGTCTGGGAAATTTCAGCGCCGTTAGCAGAAGAAAAAAAGTTTGGGAAACATCCTACCCAGAAACCAGTAGAACTTTTAAAGAGAATAATTCTTTCTTCTACAAAAGAAAACGATTTGGTTTTAGACCCTTTTTGTGGGAGTTCAACGACAGGCATAGCAGCTATTTCGCTAAACAGAAAATATGTAGGCATTGATTTAGAAGGTGACTATTTACAGCTTTCAAAAAAAAGAATTGAAGATGCTGTGAGTGCTTCGTCTATAAAAGATGTGCCTCTGGAGTATTTGTGCGGAGTTTGAAATGCTTTTAGAGTTTAATCACGCCAAATAGCGATCGTATAGGAGGAATGTTCTTATGATTAAGGGTGGAACTGGCGGCGGTAATACAAAAACAGGGCTATTTTTTGAAGGCAAAACAGATCTCGCTACATTCCTTAATTTACAAAAGGGATATGAAGTGATAGACGGCAATGTCTATTTCAAAGGCAAACTGGCAGGCAGAATATTCAAAAAATATGGATTGTATAAATTCCTTGAAGAATTAAATATTGACTGGAAAGCAATAATATCAAAAAGACTTTTACCTGACGATTCTATTTATGTAATTATAAAAAATACGTTATACATCATTGAATGCAAAATTCAGCATGTTCCAGGTTCTGTTGATGAAAAACTGCAAACCTGTGATTTCAAGAAAAAACAATATCAGAAACTATTTTCAATGGCCAATGTCGAGGTTGAATACATTTATCTTCTTGGTATTTGGTTTCAGCAACCGCAATATAGAGACGTGCTGGACTATATAATTAGTGTGGGGTGTTCATACTATTTCAGTTACATTCCTATGGAAAAAATAGGGCTGACAATGCCTCTTGAGTAGATCCCCATGTGCTTACGCACGTGGCACTTTGAAATCAAAATTTATCAAACAAAAAAACAATTCGCTACAATTGTCCCCCTTCTATCATGAACAATAGTTACCATACAACAGCCTCAGGTTGGCTTTTTGATCTATACCTTGATGGTGATGTTATAAGGTTGTGGTTTATCAGAGAAGATGGTACGTATGTATCTTTATGGGAAGCGTACGCTCCTTCGTTTTATGTCAGGACTACGACTTCTGTAGGGGATAATGAAAATATCCCCAAAAGTAATAATTTATGTCCTGTTTAATTCGTAACCGTTCACGGGTTAAAAAGGCACTCCTTAAAAAAGCACTTCCTGAAATTCCATCAATTTTTTCACCAAGTTTTAAAAGCTTAGAATGACCTACTAAACAAAACTTGCGTTCCAATTCCGGATAGGCTATA
>JACRGV010000004.1 GCA_016212215.1 Nitrospirota bacterium | reverse complement strand
ACCTCCTTATGGTTTGAGCTGTGAAATAATTCTATTGATTAAAATTGCAAATTCAGTGCCATTCATTTGACAGGCTGCTTAAAGAGGGATTTAGGAATCCAAACACTGATGTATTTATCTATTATATCAATATGATAGCTTTTCATATAATTATTGTTGGAATAGAAAAGGAGATGAAAAAATCTCAGAAAATGGATCAAAATCTTAAAGATGAGACAGTCAAATTGTGCACAACATGACAAAATTTTGTTCAAATAATAGTGAATAATGGAGACATGAAAAAATGAGTCTCAATTAAACACAACGTCTGATAATAGATATTATGTAAACTCACCTTGATTTAGGTCTTGTTGTGAGTTTACATAATATCGGCTGTAGTTGTAGAAACCACTGTAATCTATCCGACCATGCCGTAGCGTGGGGGTTCATCCCCCACTTTAAGCCGACCACTCATGCATTGCTTTACCAAGCGTCTTTCCCTCTAAGTTGGCAAACAGGGTTATTGCCCTCTGTCAGGCTGCTGAAAAAGTCTCTTGAAAATTATTATTGCATGGATATACTTGTTCAGAACCTTTTAACTTGATAATTTCCTGTAGCTTGCTGCAGGGTTCTTCATGTAGGGCTGCAGGGTTCTTCATGTAGGTTTGTATTTAAGGTTCTTCAGGGATTCGTGTGGAGTGTGGAATCAGTGATAGTCTCCATCCCATAGCCAAAGGGATACGCAAACAATATTCCTCCCCTTTACAAGGTGAAACAACAAATAGTGTTCCTCCCCTTTACAAGGGGAGGTTAGGTGGGGTATTTTATAATTCGGAGAGATTAATTGACAAAAGTGTTCAATAAAACAAGTGAAAAGCTCAAACGTAGAAATTTAAGGCAAGAGATGCCTAAGGCTGAAATGATGTTGTGGTTAAAGCTAAGAGGCAAGGGATTAAATGGTTTCAAGTTCAGGCGTCAGTACAGCATTGGAAAATTTATAGTGGATTTTTATTGTCCTCAGCTAAAGTTGGCTATTGAAGTGGATGGGGATTCTCATTTTACTGAGGATGCTGTAACAAACGATATTGAAAGACAAAAGATTATTGAAGCTTATGGGATTACTTTTTTGTGTTTTACCAATCTTGATATTTATGAAAATCTTGAAAATGTATTGTACAGGATTGATATAGAGATGAGAAAAGATACCTCCCCTAACCCCTCCTTGTAAAGGAGGGGAATGTTAAGGGAATAGTTCGATGTAAAGGAGAGGAATGCTTTGTTTCTGGTTTGTTCGGGTTAGGATTGCAATCTTGTTTTACTGTGGAAGACTTGATATGTACCCACACAAATCCCAGTAGAACCGTATTTAATTTACAGTAACTCGTTCTCCTCGATAAACCTCATTGATTCGTTAACAAACTCTTTTATTGATTTCGTAGCCTCAACGAATATATGTGAATCAGGGTCATCAAAAGGGTGACAGTGATATTTACCGCCTTCGGAGTCATACCCATGTAGCCGTTTATTTTTAAAGACAAGGGCGAAGTTAAGCTTGTCCTTCGCACTGTTTCCATATATATGGATGAAAAGATCGTTGTCTATTACCAGTTTTAAGCTGATAATATTATCTGTTCTGTCAATCTCAACAAGTGACAGGTTATATTTATCTGCGATGTCTTTTGTCTCTCTTATTATGGCATTAATCTCCACCCTTCAGCTCCTTCAGCTTCTTTTCAATTGTCTTTATACCATCAATAGCTATCTCCCACTCCTGGGCATCAGATTCAACTTCAAAGGTATATTTCATTTTCTCGACGACGTTTTCCATCTCAAAGCTGTCAAAATCCATTCCATATTTATTCTTATAGAGATCATCAATCATCCTATAACGCGTGAGTCTCCTTAAATAGTCCCTCCTAAGGAGCTCTTGAAGCTCATCTTCTGTCATTTCATCTATCTGTTTCTTAACAGTTGCCTTCATGCTCATCACCTCCAAATAGTGGTAAAATATGATACACTGTTACTGTCCCAAATCTTAACAAATTAGCCGAGGTAGTGCAATATTATATCTTTGGTTACTCACTCGTCATGGGTAGGGAATAAGTTGTAACCCTGTAGCAAGGCAAGCTACATGGAATTAGCAAGTTAAAGTATAGTCTACTAAGTAGTTATAGAATAGATTACCGTTCATCCCTGATCCTTGCCAGTGAATTAATGGCAGCAATTCTGATGTCTTTTTCTTCTGTACTGCTTTTGAGTATCGTGATTAATTGGTCAACCACCTTGTTGTCTTTATAGTTTCCTAAGGCTAATACGACTTCTCTTCCTACCTCTTTGTCCTTATCCATAAGACATTTCAGAAGAAGAGTTATTATGCTCGGATCTTGTAATGTAGAAATTCCCCTGATAGCCTCCCGCCTTATTTCAGGACTCGGGTCCTCAACAAGTAAGACAATGTTCTTTGTCCATTGTGCAGGATCAATCTGCCTGAGAGCAGACATTATTAGAAGTCGTATATCAGCAGGCTCATTCTTATCTGACATGATTTTCAGCAAAAAGGGAACTGGCCTTTTATCTATGAATCCGGATAGGGCATTGATGGCGCCGCTTCTTATATTGTGATCTTTATCAGAAAGTAGTTCAATTAATGGTTCCACGGCACGGCTATCTTTGATACCGGCTAAGGTCTTTATGGTGTCCATTCTGACACTCATGCTAATGCTTACTTGTATAAATATTAGTTAGTATGTCATTCCCGAAGTGTTTAATCGGGAATCTGGTTTATAAGCCATATCCCCGATAAAAGCATTCGGGGATGACAACTATTTCATATCGTTTAATTTTACAAGTAAGCACTAATATCCTTTTCATGACCATTTGTGAGCCCGCGTCTCATGACGGTTTACCGAGAGTTATAAACTCACTAGGGTGTAGCCTGTGAAGTAGTTAGAAAAGAGATTACTGGAGGGCCCCACAAATGGGGTAACTACATTTTCCCACCCTTTACCGAGGCATTACTTGGGGCTTTTTTATTCCCCCCCGTTGACAATAACCTTATAGGGCATATAATACCTATTAGACATGCCAAAGGCTAAACTCATAGTAAGGGAAAAGGTGGAATTTCAGGGCGGGGATATTGCAGAGTTTAAGTTATGGGAAGCGCCTAAAACAAAGGATAAACCGCATGGCTATAAATACTCTCTTGTATATATCAGGCATGGCAAAAGGCTTATCGGTTATGACAATTCAGAGGGCAAGGGAGACCACAGGCACTACGGCAGTGGAGAAGAGATATACGAGTTTAAGGGCATAGATAAACTCTTTGATGATTTTTATAACGATGTAAGGAGGATGAGAGATGAGAGTTAAAAGGATAAGGATAGGAATAAAGAGATTTGAGGAAGTCCTCGAAGGTGTAAAGGAGACCATGAAAAAGATTGAGGGGGGCGAGAAGGTAAAGGAGCGGAGAGGTTATTATTTTGAGAACCTTGAGGCATTCAGAAGGGCATTAACCGAAAAGAGATTAGAGATGCTGCATGTGATTAAAAAAGAGCGTCCTGCCTCTGTCTATGAACTTGCAAAACTCCTTAAGAGGGATGTTAAGAATGTAACACAGGACTTGGAGTACCTTAAACAGGTCGGGCTTGTAGAGATTAAGAGAACCAAAGAGAAACAGGAACGGAACATACCAGAGGTTAAATACGATAAGATTGATTTGGAGATAGCGGTTTAATGCCTTTTGGAGCTTGAGGTTATTGTTTAAATAACTTTGCCTGTGCTTCATCAAACAGGTCATATACGACAGGTACTACTACAAGCGTTAGGAATAGCGAGGTAAGCAGACCACCTATTGTAGCTATTGCCATCGGTGAACGTGTTTCAGCCCCCTCGCCGATTCCTATAGCAATGGGCATCATGCCAAGCACCATGGCAAATGTGGTCATGAGAATAGGTCTCAGCCGAACAGGTCCGGCTGTTAATATTGCCTCTTTGCGTTCCATCCCCCTTGCCCGTAATGTATTTGTGTAGTCAACCAATAAGATCGCGTTCTTTTTGACAAGTCCCATGAGAAGGATCAAACCTATAAATGTAAATATATTAAGCGTCTTTCCGGTAATCAGGATCGCCAGAAAGGCCCCTATAAATGAAAATGGCATGGAAAGGAGTACGGTTATGGGATGGATGAAGCTCTCATACTGCGATGCAAGTACCATGTAAGCCAGAATAACACCAAGTACCAAGGCAAACATCAGGTAGCCGAAGGACTCGCCCATCATTTCTGCCATCCCTTTATATCCGGTTGAGTAATCTGATGGGATTATCTTTGCTGATATTGCATT
>JACRGV010000003.1 GCA_016212215.1 Nitrospirota bacterium | reverse complement strand
GATAATATAGCCTATCCGGAATTGGAACGCAAGTTTTGTTTAGTAGGTCATTCTAAGCTTTTAAAACTTGGTGAAAAAATTGATGGAATTTCAGGAAGTGCTTTTTTAAGGAGTGCCTTTTTAACCCGTGAACGGTTACAAAAAATCTTATTGACACCGTAGATTTTGGAGAGTAGGATGAGGCTCAGTTATTTGATTTTCCTATATGAGACTTAATAAAATTTAAAACTTCCTCTTCTGCCTTGCTCATTTGTTTCTCCTTTGTATTATCGCCGCTCAGAATCAGGCAATGAATGAAACTCGACAGAATTAGGTCATCAGCAGTTGATTAACCCAATTCAATTGTTTAGGCAAACAACTCGCAAGTTCCTGTGCCTGCGGATTGCGGGACATCGTTGATTAACCCAATTCAATTGTTTAGGCAAACAACAGCGTTGTAAATCATAATGTTGCTGAACAAAGGTACGCGCATGATTTGCCAAGCGATTACGTTCTTGCGGATGGGCTAACAGGTCACAAATTTGTTCAACCCAAGTAGCTTGGTCAAAAAAATTCACCAAACGACCATTGTGATTGGGTTGAATAAATTCGTGCAATGGTGGAGTATCGCCGGCGACTATCGTGCAACCGGCACTCATGGCCTCTAATAAACTCCAGCTTAAAATAAAGGGGTAAGTCAAATAAACGTGAACTGTGGACAGTTGCAACACCTTCAAAAAATGCTCATACGGCACATAGCCTAAAAAATGAATGCGGCTGATTTGTGCCGCCGACAACCTGCCTTTGATTTCATTAAAAAACAAGGTCTTCCACGTTTGTCAATCTTTTGGTGGTACACCATAACTGACTCCGTCGCCGCCGATTATCAACACTCGGGCTTTTGGCCGCCGCGTTAATAGCTCCGGTAAACAGCGCATAAAAATATGATAACCGCGATAAGGTTCTAAATTTCGACTAATAAAGGTAATAATTTCATCTTCGCGCGTCAGTGTCAGTTGATTATTCAACTTCAATGAAATATTAGAATTCGGCACCGCAAGCTCGGTATCAATGCCATCGTGAATCACGCTGATTTTTGAGCGAAACGGCTCGGGAAAGGTACTCGCCTGCCAATTAGTCGGCGATAAACCGGCATCAGCAACATCAAAATGTAATAAATTGTTGATATTCATAATTTGTGTTCGGCAACCATCACTTACAGCTTTCGTAGCAAATTCAGGATCAAAATGAGCATCTAACCCGTGAATACGATAAAAGAATTCGCAATAAATCGCTAACTTAGTCTGTTCCCAGACATTTTTTAAAAATAGACTTTCGCCCCAGCCCGGATGGGCAATAATCAAATCGGGCGTAAACCCTTCGGCTTTGAGTTTTAATGATGCGTGAAAAACCGCTTCGCCAAGAATAATTTTAGTTTCGAAAGCCACTGCCCAAGGATGAATCTTCAGACTACGGCCAACTGTCGGTTTGTAGGCAATAACCCGCACGCCTTTCCATACGTTGGGCTTTTGATCTTTTAAAACAAAAGCAACAACCTCGTGACCTTGAGCCGCCAATGCGGGAGCTAAATGTTTAAATTGTCCTGGAAAATTTTGGTGTACAAACAGGATTTTCATAGTTGCCTTTGTGCCAATTTTCTTATCTTCTCTTGAAAAGGTGACTATTTATGTATAGAAAATAATAGTATGGCATTAATGTGGTCAGTCCTTATACGCCCCCATCTTTTTAAACTTCTCATATCTCATTACTGCAAGTTTGTCACCCGGAATGGTCTCGATCTCTTTTATTGCCTTTGCTATTGTGTCTTTAAGGTTCTGTGCGGCTATTTCAGGGTCACGGTGTGCACCGCCTATGGGTTCTTTAACTATCAGGTCTATTACCCCAAGCCTTTTCAGATCCTGTGCAGTCATTTTAAGTGTGTCTGCGGCCTCTGCTGCCCTTGACCCGTCGCCCCAGAGTATTGCAGCACAGCCTTCGGGGGAGATAACGGAATAGATTGAATGTTCAAACATGATAATGCGGTCACCGACCCCGATAGCAAGCGCCCCTCCGCTTCCCCCTTCACCTATAACTGAAACTATAATCGGTACCTTTATCATGCACATATCAAAAAGGTTTCTTGCAATTGCCTCTGACTGACCGCGCTCTTCAGCTCCTATACCCGGGTATGCACCTGGTGTGTCAATAAAAGTGAGAATAGGTTTTTTAAACTTCTCAGCAAGGTGCATAAGGCGTAATGCCTTTCTGTAACCTTCAGGATTCGGCATCCCAAAGTTTCTGTATATCTTATCCTTCGTACCTGTACCCTTCTGATGGCCTATAACAACAACCTGCATCCCTTTGAATCTCCCGAACCCGCCTATAATAGCCGGATCATCTGCATAGTGTCTGTCGCCGTGAAGCTCAATAAAATTTTCAATAAATATATTGATATAGTCTGAGGTAGTGGGCCTGTTCGGATGCCTGGCAACCTGTGCCTTCTGCCACGGTGTCAGCTTTGCATAAATGCGGTCAAGCAGGTCATGGGATCGTTTAGACAGCTTCTCTATTTCAGAATTGATCTTAGGGTCTTCTACATGAACATAGGACCGGAGTTTTTCAATCTTCTCTTCTATCTCTATCAGAGGCTTTTCAAATTCAAGGAGTTCTTTTGCCATCTTATTAAACTTTAATTGAAACTTACTGTGTTCCTGCCGAATCTGCTCTCGATCGAATTCATCAGTGCATCCGATGGTTTTATCATTAGTTTGTCATCCAATGCCAATACATATTCCTTGTTTACAGCGATAATGTGCAGGAATACAGGACATTTACCATTATTGTCTGCTAAAATATTTTTAAGGTTACTCAGGTCTTCTTTTGTAAGACCGGTTGAAAGAAGCCTTATATCCATTCTTGAAGACCTTCTTTCCGGTGCTGTTAAAAGGTCCTGAATATTATTTCCCTTAATCTTACAGCCTGTCTCATTCTTATTAATTGTACCGGATATTATTACAGGTTTATCCGCTGTAAGCAACTCAGAAGATGCCTTGTATAGATCAGGAAATACGATTACCTCAACATTTCCGTCAAGGTCCTCTATCCTCACATAAGCCATCTTATCACCGCGCTTTGTAACCGTTACCCGAACGTCGCTTATAATACCACAGACTGCAACCTCTTTTCCATCATCCAAATCCATAAGGTCTTTTGTAGTGATTGAGGTATGCCTTCTTATCTTATTTTCATATTTTGCAAGGGGATGAGAGCTGATATAAAAACCGATCATCTCTTTTTCAGATTTCAGGAGGTCATGTTCATCCCACTCAGGGATATTGGGCAGTTTCTCCATAATCGTATTGCCGCCTGCCGCTGTCATTGCATCGAATATGCTGACCTGTTCTTTGGACTTCTGGTTGTTACTGCCTATAGTCATGGCCTTGTCTAATACGTCCATAAGTTGTGAACGCTTTGCACCTGTTGAATCAAAAGCCCCGCTCTTTATAAGAGATTCTATGGTTTTCTTATTTACCCTTCTCAGGTCTACACGGTTGCAGAAATCAAATATTGTAGTAAATCTCCCCCCATCATTTCTAACGGCAATGATGGAGTCAATTGCAGCCTCGCCGACATTTTTTATTGCCACAAGTCCAAACCGTATCGCCTTATCTGCAACAGTAAAGTCTTTATTACTCTCATTAACATCAGGCGGCAGGACTTCAATACCCATATCTTTACATTCCCGAATCCCGGCAGAGATCTTATCTAACTTACCCATTTCACAGGTAAGCATTGCTGCCATGTATTCAACAGGGTAGTGTACCTTGAGATAGCCGGTCTGATAGGTTATGAGTGCATAAGCAGCGGAGTGGGATTTGTTAAAACCGTAACCTGCGAAAAATTCAATGAGGTCAAATATCTTCTCAGCCTTCTTCTCGTTATTGCCGGCATTCTTCGCACCGCTGACAAACCTCTCTTTCAACTTTGCCATTGTCTCAGGGTCTTTTTTACCCATTGCACGGCGTAAAATATCTGCCTCTCCAAGGCTGAACCCTGCAAGGACATTGGCGATCTTCATTACCTGTTCCTGATAGACTATAACCCCATAAGTCTCTTTCAGAATTTCTTCCAGTAACGGCGGGTCATACGTTACCTGAGTAATCCCCCGTTTACGTTTTATAAAGTCATCCACCATACCGCTGCCTAATGGGCCGGGCCGGTAAAGTGCAAGTATTGCAATAAGGTCTTCAAAACAGTCCGGTTTAATCTTCACAAGAATATCCCGCATCCCCATACTTTCAAGCTGGAAGACGCCTGCTGTATTACCTGATGAAAGCAGTGTATAAGTCTCAGTGTCATCAAGGGGTATTGAGGATATGTCAAAATTATCTGAACTTTTGTTAGTTTGATTAACAAGCCGGACTGCGTGGTTTATCACTGTAAGTGTCTTCAGTCCGAGGAAGTCAAACTTGACAAGCCCGACCTTTTCTATGTCTCCCATAGAGAACTGTGTTACAACTTCCTTATTAGAACCGAGTGCAAGGGGGACATATTCAGTCAGAGGGTCTTTTGATATAACGATACCCGCCGCATGTGTAGAGGCATGTCTGGTCAGCCCTTCAAGAGAACGGGCATACTCCATCAGCTCCTTTATCCTTGTGTCGCTGTTTATCAGTTCTTTTAATTTGGGTTCATCATTAACAGCACTCTCAAGTGTTACGTTCGGCCCTTCGGGTATGAGCTTTGCTACCTTATCTACCTCAGCATAAGGTATATCAAGGACGCGGCCTACATCTCTTATTACACCGCGTGCCGCCATAGTTCCAAATGTGATAATCTGTGCTACATGGTCATTCCCGTATTTTTCTGTAACATAACGGATAACACGATCCCGTTTATCCATACAGAAATCCACGTCAATATCCGGCATACTTATTCTTTCAGGATTAAGGAAACGTTCAAACAGGAGGCCATATTTAAGTGGATTCAAATCAGTAATCTTCAGGCAATAGGCCACAAGGCTCCCTGCCGCAGACCCCCTGCCGGGGCCGACAGGGATGTCGTTTGCCTTAGCATAATTGATAAAATCCCACACAATCAGGAAGTAACCGGCATAGCCCATAGAATTTATGACACGAAGCTCTTCTTTAAGTCTATCAGTATAGTCAGGTTGATGAGTGATGAGTGATGAGTCAAAAGATGAATCTTCTAACATCTTGCATCTTGCATCTTGCATCTGCCTTTCTTCTTCTTGCTTCTGTTTTTCTTCGTCTAACTTCTTGCTTCTAACTTCTTGCTTCAGCCTTTCCTCCATCCCCTTATACACCAACTCTTCCAAATAACTTTCCCTTGTATAATTCTCAGGGACATCGTAGGCTGGGAGCATGAATTTTCCGAGTTCAATATTGACATTGCATTTAGCGGCTATTTCAACGGAGTTTGATACAGCATCCGGGATTTCTGCAAATGCCCTGTGCATCTCTTCAGGTGATTTCATGTAGAACTCATCAGTGGTAAACTTCAGCCTCTGTGTGTCATTTACATTTGCACCTGTCTGAATACAGAGCAGTATCTCATGTGCCCGAGCATCATCCTTTTTAAGATAATGACAGTCACCTGTTGCAACAAGTTTTACGTCCAGCTTTTTTGAAAGTGAAACGAGCTCCCTGTTTATCTTATCCTGCTCCGGGATTTTATTGTCCTGTATCTCAAAGTAGAAGTTGTCTTTTCCAAAGATGTCAATATAGTCCCCAACAGCCTTCATTGCCTCATCCGTCTTTCCCTGAAGTAGTCTGTATGGTATCTCGCCTTTCAGGCAGGAGCTGAGGGCAATCAGGCCCTCACTGTGTTGTGCAAGTATCTCTTTGTCTATTCGCGGCCTATAATAGAATCCCTCAAGGTGGCCTGAACTCACAAGTTTGATGAGGTTTTTGTATCCGGTATTGTTTGCTGCAAGCAGTAAAAGATGAAACGATGCATTTGTAATCCCGCCGGCATCCTTTTTATCAAGCCTGCTTTTCGGGGCAATATATGATTCACAGCCTATAATAGGCTTTATGCCCTTTTTGACCGCTGTCCTGTAGAACTCAATCGCCCCATACATATTACCGTGGTCAGTAATCGCCAGCGCAGGCATCTTATACTTCTCCGCAGTATCCAGAATCCCTTCAATAGTATTAGCCCCATCAAGCAGGCTGTATTTTGTATGCAGATGCAAATGGACAAAGTCTGAGTGATGCATAATTTTTCAGGTTCCTTCAGTTTATCCTATATAGTGTGGTATTTAGGAAAGTTTATACTATTTAACAACAATCTATAGTGTTAAATCTGGGGTGTATTCTATAATGCAGAGATAGGATTTGTCAATTAGATTTTCGCTATTCTATTCTTTGCTCTAAACATCGTGGTTGTTCCTGTAGCAGGTTTCCTCTGAAAGCCTGTTAATATTAAATCAGTCCTTGACAAAAGGACACCTAATGAATATCATATCAACCATTATGGCACTGCATCCTGTTATGAATGAGAAGCTGAATATCGCTGTTTTGCCTGTACCGAAACTGTTGGCAACGCGTCGGGATGCCGTGCTGCCTGCTGTTCCCGGCAAAGTCCATGCGGTAATTGGTATGCGGCGGGCCGGAAAGACAACCTTCCTGCGCCAGTTGCAGGCAGAGTGGCGCAAATCAATACCGCCGGAGCGGGTAGTTTATCTGAGTTTTGATGACGACCGGCTGGCTGACCTGCCGATGGAACAGCTCAGCCTGTTGCTGGAAGAATATTACCGGCGATATCCTGAGCTCCGTGGCACAGAGACGGTACGATGGCTGCTTGATGAAGTCCAGCTTGTCAATGGCTGGGAGCGGTTCGTCCGCAGGGTTATGGACACAGAGCGAGTGGAGATTGTGGTGTCCGGATCATCTGCTAAGATGCTGAGCCGGGAAGTTCATTCTTCGCTCCGTGGCCGCGGCATGGAAACGGTAATCCGGCCGTTCAGCTTCAGGGAGTTTATGAGACATCGTGGAACGGAGCCGGCAAAACACGTTCATGAATTCACGGCAGTTGACCGGTCACTGATTGAGAAAGAATTTCGGGAATATCTTGCTGTAGGCGGATTCCCGGAGGCACAGGGATTGTCCGGTGAACTTCGGGTAGACCTTCTGCAGGGTTACGTGGATACCGTGTTGTTCAGAGACATCGTGGAGCGATACGGTGTTACGCAGATTGCAGCGCTTCGATGGCTGACAAGACAGTGTCTCAGAAATCCGGCAGGAAGTTTGAGCGTGCACCGCCTCTATCTGGATCTGAAGGCGCAGGGTCTTGGAGTTGCCAAGGACGCACTTCATGCCATGATGGGGCATCTGCAGGACGCCTTCCTCATAAGCACCGTGCCGCTGGCTACTGATTCTGAGCGGCGTCGCAACTCTAATCCCCGTAAAGTCTATCCTGTGGACACGGGGCTCATCAGCGCATTCGATCGCTCAGGCCGCACAAATGCCGGACACGCAATAGAAACTGTTGTACTGCATGAACTTCAACGACGTAAGGCAGAGACAGGCTATGTGCGCACAACGAAAGGGTACGAGGTAGATTTCCACGCCAGATTTCCTAACGGTAAAGAGGAGTTAATACAAGTTTGCGCTGATACAGGATCGGACGAGACAATTGAGCGTGAGATACGGGCGCTGAAGGATGTTGCCGCTGATTTTCCACGTGCACAGCAGCGATTTCTGATGCTTACCTTAGATCAACTCTCTGCAATGACTGTGAAGGGCATCGTGAGTCAGCCAGTTTATGAGTGGCTGTTGAGCTAAAGCTTCTGAAAATTGCCGATAGTCGAATTCTTCAAATTCTTAGAAAGCAATTCTGAGATAGCCGCTGTAGGTCGGATGAGGTATGATGAAAAAATGGACACGAAAGTTTGGTACAATAAACAAACTGGAGGTGTCAAGATGGAAAGAATTCCAAATGGGAAGTACACAAAGGAGTTTCGGGAAGAATCTGTGAAGTTGGTTACAGAAGGAGGGTTGTCTGTAGTGGAAGCAGGTCGTAGGTTATCATTACCCCCGTCGACATTAAATACATGGGTAAAGCATTACAAGGCTGGAAAGCTTAGAGATATAGGCAAGACACATAAGCCGCTGACGGAAGTAGAGCTGGAATTGTCCAGAGTTAAGAGAGAGCTTTCTGAGGTAAAGATAGAGCGGGACATATTAAAAAAAACGGCGGCGTACTTTGCGAAGGAGTCGCTGGCAGGTACGCGATGATAGATGATATGCGACTGAGGTATCCAATACCATTACTGTGCCGGATATTTGATGTATCAGCAAGCGGGTACTATGCACGTTTGGGGCGTCCGTTAAGCCAACGTACCCAGGAGGATCAACGTTTGGAAGTAGAGATAATGGCTGCCCATAAGCGTACACGGGAAACTCATGGGCCGGAACGATTACAGAAGGAGTTGGCTTCGTATGGGCTTAATGCAGGGATTTGCCGGATCAGGAGGATATGCAAGAAGTTGGGTATAATCTGCAAACAGAAGAAGAAGTTTAAGGCAACAACCAACTCCATGCATAACCTGCCTGTAGCAGATAATTTATTAGATCAGAAATTTGATGCAAAAGCACCGAATCAGGTTTGGGTTACAGATATTACGTATATCCCTACAGAAGAAGGCTGGTTTTATCTTGCCGGACACAAGGATATATTTACCAAAGAGATTGTAGGCTATGCAATGGATGTACGGATGACAAAAGAATTGGTCAGTAAATCACTGCTTAGGGCAGTGGTATCTAATCGCCATGTTAAGGGGCTGATACAGCATTCAGACAGGGGAAGCCAGTACTGCTCCCATGAATACAGCATGTTGCTTGAGGAATTAGGTATGAAGGCATCTATGAGTAGAAAAGGAAACTGTTATGACAATGCACCTATGGAGAGTTACTGGGAAACGCTCAAGAGTGAGCTTGTTCATCACAGACGTTACAAAACAAGACAAGAAGCAATACAGGAGATTACAGAATACATTGAGATATTTTATAATAGGCAGAGACGGCAGGCTAAGTTAGGCTATCTCTCCCCTGCTGCCTTTGAACAAGAGTTCTATGAAAGGCAGCTTGTTGCATAAGGTATTTCGTGTCCACTATTGACATCAGACCTCAGTCCTTTGCGAGGAGCATAAGCGACGAAGCAATCTCCTGTGTTTTTCACCGAGAATTGCTGGATAGATTCCCGCTTAAAACATGCGGGAATGACAGCATTTTTGTACTTTTGCAAGAGCCTCATCTAATTACTTCTTTTTATTATTTGTCTTTACCGGTTTTGGTTGGACTGCTGGTTTAGCCGGTTTCTTTACTGCGGCGAGTTTTGTCTTGAGGTCTTCGTTTTCCTGGTGGATTGCGTTCAGGTCACTCTCTAATTTAGAAACATTCTGTGCAACGGACTCATTCTCTGCCTTTAATTGATTAATCTGATCTGATAGAGCGGCCTTTTCCTGATTGGCCTTTTCCAACTCCTTTACTATCTTTTCATGGTCGGATTTGGAAACTCCACACCCGATAGCTGACATGGTCAGGGTTAATGCGACAATGAGGACAAGAATTCTCTTAAGAAACATAGCGTGCATTTTTATCATGTTTATATTATCCATGTCAACTATCCAAATGTGGTTAAAGAGGAGTTATTTCTTTTTTTCCTCTTTCTTCTCTTCTTTTTTCTCTTCCTTCTTGTCTGCCTTCTTTTCTGCTTTCATCTCCTTCTTCATTTCCTTCTTTTCTTCTGCCTTCTTTGCCTCAACCTTTATGGATTTTGCGTGTCCATTGTCTTCATCTACTTCTACAGTAGCGCCGACTTTAACATCGCCTTCCTTCTGTGTAGTGGCGTCGAAGTGAACTTCGTGCTTGTTCTTTCCCTCTTTTACAACATAGACTGACTTTTTCTCATCAATCTTTGTCAATTTGCCTTTAATCATACCTGCAAAGCTGACGCTGACGAAGGAAACAACAACTGCTGCTGTTAATAAGCCCTGGAAAAATTTTCTCATTTATTTTTTCACCTCCTTTCTTTATATAAAATCTAAGATTGTCATACTGAATTCATCTCAGCATCCCATGATAAAATTAGCATGAAACACTGAAACATGCTCATGGCAACTTTAATGCATCATAGTATCCCATTAACATTAAATTCTAATTAGTAGAAGATTAGATTTTTCTAATCTACGATTATCCATTCCGGTCTGGAGAAGGAAGAAATACTGAAAATTCACTCCCTTTTCCATAAGCACTCTCTACTGTTATTTTTCCATTGTGTGCCTCCACGATCCATTTGCATATACTTAGCCCAAGCCCGCTGCCTTGAGTGGAACGGGATTTGTCTACCTGATAGAACCGTTCAAAAATATGAGGAATATCTTTTTCAGGTATCCCTATGCCGGTATCGGCCACAGATATTACTGCACCTTCATCACTTCTGCCTATTGAGAGTGAAACACTTCCGCCTTCGTTAGTATAGGTTATGGCGTTTTTTATGAGGTTGAGTAATAACTCTCTTAACAGAACCTCATCTCCATAAACAGTTACCGAATTTTCTGAATTCAGAATCAGATTTATATTCTTTTCCTGTGCCTGCAGCTTAAACTGGGCAAATGCCCATTCTGAAAGGTCTCTTATGTCCAATTCCGATTTTTCAAGTTTGAGTTCTCCACGTTCTGCCTTTGACAGGAACAACAGCCTCTCAACAATATTTTCCATCCTGAGTATCTCTTCAAGATTACTCTCAAGTGTATTTCTGTATTCCTCAACAGGCCGGCTTCTTTTAAGGCTCAGCTCAGTCTGACCTCTCAGAATTGAGAGTGGGATTCTTAATTCATGCGAGACATTTTCACTGAAATCCTTTATCTGTTGAAAAGAGGATTGCAGTTTAATGGTCATCTGATTAAATGCCCTGGTCAGTGCACTTATTTCAGAACTTGTGTCTGATGCAGGTATCCTGTGGTGAAGGTCTCCTGAACTGATGTGATGAGATGCGGTTATTATAGCCTCCAATGGTTTTAATGCCTCCTTTGCAAGAAACCATCCGCCTATACCAATCAGCAATATTGAGAGAGGGATAATAAGTATGTTAAACAAGAATATACTTTCAAGTGTCTCTTCAATGTCATTAGTTGAACTGCCGACCTGTATTATATAAATAAGTTTATTCCTGTAGAATATTGGTTTTGTTAATATCCTTATGGAACCGTTGTCACTTCCGGCCGGTATTGTTGTCAGGCTTACTTCTTTATGTTGTGTTCTTTTCCATATATCTTCTGTGATATGGAATTGCTGGGCCTCAGACAATGACGATATAAATATTACTGCCCGTGACGAATCGTACACTTCTATTAGTATTCCTTTTAACTCAATATCAGGGTACTCCCTTATCATTCTTGCTACGGCTGTTTGTACTTCATTTTTTGTAGGAGAATGTCTTGGGATGGAAGAGTCAAGGATGTCTGCAACTACCCTTAGGGAGTAATCCTGTCGGCTCTGCAGTGCCTGTTTATAGCCGGTGTAGCGGATTAATGCCGACAGGGTCAGAACTACAGCAACTAATATGCTAAACCAGATGGCCAGTCTTGTCCGGATGGCCATTATATTCTCCCTGAAGCATGTAGCCGACCCCGCGTATTGTCTGAATCAGCCGGTGTGTTCCCGTCCTGTCAACCTTATTGCGAAGGTAGGTAATGTAAACATCAATTACATTGGTTTCTGTATCAAAATCAATATTCCAGACATGCTCTGCGATCATACTCCTTGTCAGGACGCGGTTTGGGTTTCGCATAAAATATTCCAGCAGTGCATATTCTTTATTTGTCAGGTCAATCCGTTTGTACCCTCTGTGAACCTCATGTCTGGTTGGATTCAAGGTCAGATCTGCAATCTTTAGGACTTCCGTAGTCTCAGCATGACCCCGTCTTAAAAGGGCACGCACCCTTGCAAGAAACTCTTCAATAGAGAACGGTTTTGTAAGATAATCATCACCGCCTGCATCGAGGACTGTTACCTTATCCTGTACCCCGTCTCTTGCGGTCAGAACGAGTATAGGCATCTTCTTTTTCTTTTGCCTCAGGTTATTAATAATATCAAGCCCGCTCATTTCAGGCAGCATAAGGTCAAGTATGACCAGGTCATACTCATAAACCTCTGCCAGTTCCAGACCTTCTTTACCATTAAATGCCTGGTCCACGGCATACTGCTCTTCTTCAAGCGCCTGCCTGATGAAGTTTGAGACCTTCCTTTCATCTTCAACTATTAGTATCCGCATAATTATAGATTAAAAACTATGATCTTTAAATCAGTCATCTCCTCAATAGCATATTTAGGCCCTTCACGGCCTATGCCGCTTGATTTAACCCCTCCATAAGGCATGGGGTCAACCCTGTACATGGAGCTGTCATTAATCATTACACCGCCTACACGGGCATTTTTTGCGACATCAAATGCAGTATTTATATCAGATGTGAATATGCCTGCCTGAAGGCCGAATTCAGAATCATTCATAATATTTACAGCATCATCAATGGCGCTGTATTCCTGAATTGTAACTACAGGGGCAAACACCTCATAACAAACAACCCTCATGTTCTTGTCCACATCGGTTAATACAGCCGGCTGAACCATGCTTCTGTTTCTCTTTCCGCCGCAAAGGAGATGTGCACCTTTTGACACTGCCTCATTGATCCATTCTTCTGCTTTAATAGCCGCCTCTTCTGTAATCATCGGGCCTACGTCTGTGCTTTCATCAAGCGGGTCGCCAAGCCTGAGTTTTTCAACCGCCGGAATAAATTTCCCCAGAAATATTTCTTTAATGTCACTGTGCAGGATTATACGCTGAAGGGAAATACAGACCTGTCCTGCATAAGCGAAAGAGGCCCGTACGCAGGCATTGACAGCCTTTTCTATGTCTGCATCTTTATGAATGATGACGGCTGAGTTAGAGCCGAGTTCAAGCGTTGAGCGCCTTAATCCAATGGTGTTACGGATATGTGTCCCGACCGCAGGGCTTCCGGTAAATGTATAAAATGCAAATCTCCTGTCCGCAAGCAGGCGTTCCCCAACCGTGCTTCCCTGGCCGAATATAATGTTCAAATGTCCGGGGGGGAGCCCTGCGTCCATCATTGCCTGTCCTAAATTTATAGCAGAGAACGGGGTAAGGCATGACGGCTTCAACACAACCGTATTGCCCGCTGCAATCGCAGGACCTACTTTATGGGCTGCGAGATTCAGGGGAAAGTTGAATGGCGAGATTGCACAAACCGGCCCAACCGGCACCCTGATAGTAAATGCAACCCTGTTTTCTGAACCTTTTGATGCCTCAACAGGAACAACCTCTCCGTGAACCCTCTTTGCCTCTTCAGCAGATATAAGGAATGTCTGTACTGCCCTGTCAACCTCTGCACGTGCGTCTCTGATAGGTTTTCCGGCCTCTAATGCGAGTGTGGCTGTTATCTTCTCTCTTCTCTCATGTAATAATTCTGATGTCTTTGAGAGTATCGTATATCGTTCATGCGGTGTTAATCTGTTTTCTCGGAATGTCTTTTCTGCGGCAGATATTGCATTGTCAACATCTTCAGGGCTTGCCTCTGGAATTGCCCCTATAACCTTGCCGTCATAAGGGGAGAGTATATTTATGAAATTGGTATCTGTTTTTCCTGCAGGGATTTTTGTCCACTGACCCCACTGACCATTGATAAGCATTGGCTGTTCTCTTCTGGGGACACCATACTTATTTCAAAAAGAATTAAGTATGGTGTCCCCAGACAATGTTAGAATGTTATGCCATTCCCTGAGAAGCGGCTTCAATATAACTAAGCAGTTTAGAGTTCCTTACAGTATCGAGAGTGGCAAATGAGATGCCGATTACAAAATTCTGATGAAGATTTTTAACCCATACCACCCGTCCCGGGATAATTTCAGTAATTTCTTCATTACCATTTGTCTGAAGAAAACTTATACGGACATCAATATCAGTGCCGATTTCAAATTTCTGCTGTGAGTATATGCCGACCCCTCCCTGGCTGATACTGCTGATAAATGCCTCTATGGTTTCATCCGACCCGGGGAAAGAGATATTGGCGATTGAAGCAATCCCATATCTCGGATATTTACGTTTTTCCTGTTCCTTCTTCAGCATAGGGAAAATGCTACTCTATTATAATGCAGTAGTCAAGAGGAAAAACGGATAAACTCATATAAACAATTGCTCACAGGGCCATGAAAATCAGCGGGACAAGAAAGTCCCGCCTATCCTCGTAGAAATGGATAGGCGGGGTTTTCCAACCCCGCCGGAAGGGATTTTCGGATGAACTGTCATGAGCGGGGCGCTCACAAAGGGGGATGAAAATTTAACACAGAGACACTGAGACACAGCGTAAGGATTTAATTTATAAAAAACCTCAGTGCCTCAGTGCCTCAGTGCCTCAGTGTCTCTGTGTTAGTAAATCATATTTTCGGATGAACCCTCATGAGCGGGGTGCTCACAAAGGGCAATGAAAACCCCACCCTCACCCTAACCCTCTCCCTGAGGGAGAGGGGGCTATGTTGATTCCCTCCCCTTCAAGGGGAGGGGTAGGGTGGGGATGGGGTTGATTTTCGGATGAAGCAACAGAAAAAGCTG
>JACRGV010000002.1 GCA_016212215.1 Nitrospirota bacterium | reverse complement strand
AGGCTATGGCAGACGGATAAAAAGTTTTATTTTCTTAATTTTATTGATAATAACGAGGATTTTCGGATGAACTCCCATGAACCGAGGGTTCACAAAGGGGCATGAAAGTCAGCGGGACAGGAATGTCCAGCCTATCCTCATGGAAATGGATAGGCGGGGTTTTCTTACCCCGCCGGAGGGGATTTTCGGATGAACCGTCATGAAACGGAGGTTTCACAAATGAGGATGAAAACCACCCCCCCCAAGCCCCCCCTTGTTAAGGGGGGGGAAAAAGTTCCTCTGGTTCTCAATGGACAACGGCAATCCCCCCTTTGTTCAAGGGGGGGCTGGGGGGGTGATTTTCGGGTGAAAATTTCATGATTACTTTGCCAGTAACTTCTGAAGCAAGTTTCCCGTCTCCATGGAAGGTTCAACTTTCAATGCAGTCATAAGTGTTTTCCTGCATTGCACATAGACTTTCTGTACTTCAGCCGGACGGCCCATAAGGGAATAGCAGACCATCAGATACCGGTATAACTCCTCGGATAGCGGGTCTGCCTCAAGGCCTTTCTGATACAGGGCAGCGGCCTTTTCATGCTCTCCGGCCTTTTCCAGTCTAATGCCTATCTTATGTATCTTACTCAGGAACTTAGACCACAGGCGGTCACGATAGAAAGTAACGCCGGATAAACGATCCTCTCCTTCAATGAAATGACCTTGATACAGGGTCAGTATCTTTTCTATATGATGCCAGAAGTCCGGGGCTGTTGGGTTTGATTTCCCGATATCGGACAGCAGGTGTTCAAATGCCCATACATCCACATAGCAGTGATTGGGATCAAGTGATACAGACTTGCCTCTTGATTGGATGGCTTTACTGCCGATTAGACTTCGCAGCCTGTTCATTGTAGTCGTGAATGAAGAGTAGCCACGGTCGCCATCAGCGTCAGGCCATATCTCCTCACTGATTTCCTCAATCTTGACCCCTTTCCCTCCCAATGCAATCAGGACCTTTAGCAGATCAAGGGGCTTTCGTTGAGACTTTCCTTTGAATCCGATGGTCTCTTCATCCCTGACCACTCTGAACTCTCCGAGGGTATATATCTTCAATGGCCACGGCCACTTTTCACTATAGATATGATGATTATCCGGGAGAAGACCGCGTCTTCTGATAAGCTCCTGCACGTAATTTACTTCAATGTCTGCATCAAGTGCCTTTGTACAAAGCCTTGCCATGACATCAGGACGCCAGCCCCAGAAGTTGATAAGACCTTTCTCCCTTCCGATAGCCATTGCCTTGCGAAGGTTGTTCAGGCACGCATTTTCATCTCCCCTGTCCAGGGCAAACCATGCATCTGTCAGAAGGTAGATATATTCAAAGAAGATGCTTTTAGATTGGACTGCAAACCGGCGGACAGATGTGAGGTGTTCTTCAGCCTTTTGCAGATCCCCCTGTTCATGCGATACCTGGGTAATCATTAGTTGAGCCGGTATCTTTTGCCATTCACCCCCTAATTCCTCTGCCTGCCCCAGGCTTGCCTCTGCATGCTGCAAGGCAAGGTGCCTGTCCTTTTTAAGCAGTGCCTCCCACGACGCAGCAAAATGATAGAATGCCCGGTTATTATGCCCCATCATGTCAAGACTGGATGCCATACTCTTCAGGAGTTTTCCTGCTGTTTTCATATCGCCGCCTGAGAGTGCAGCAGCTATACCCTGCCCTAACAGAACGTAGTCCAATATATGCACGCCGGTTTTCTGTGATACCTTTAATCCTTCACTCACTGCCTCAAGGCATTTATCAATGGACCCTGTCAGCCAGAAATAGAAGGCCCTTGCCGACTGCCATCCTAATATAGCGAGAGGAGTGGCTGTTTCCGGCAGATGCAGGGATGCCTCCTCTATGGTCTGCATCAGCATAAATGCCCGACGGAAGTCTCCTGAAAGGTGGCAGTAAAAGACTATATGAAAGATAAATTCCATCCTGAACAGAATATCTCTGCTGTGTTGAAACAGGTGCAGTGCCTTCTCTGCCCATTTATGAAACTCACTATGTCCCGTGTTCCTGAATAGGAGCGACCTGAAGATGGTATAGGTAATACGGGCTTTCACTTCATCTGTAACGTCAGATGAACCACCATCTATATCCCCGACAGAGACATTCGGGGATGACAGAAGTGGATTTTCGGGTGAAGGATACGAAGAACATCTGTCACTTATCTTATTCATTTCATCAATCCATGTATCAAGACGGGAATAGTCCCTGAATGAATAAAAGATAGAGTCTATTGCGCCACACGCTGAAAGGGATAATCCGGTAATAGCCTCCTCTTTGCTGAATATCTGAAAAGCCTTTTCAAAAAACGGGAGTCCATCTTCCGGATTCACAAGAAGTTTGCATACCCCTTTCCAGTATAAGAGCCATGCGGTGTTATCAATTAACTCTTGCGGCAGTTTATCAAGCCATGCAGATAGGATTTGCCCCCTCCCCTGATTCAGCAATGCACTTGCCTGATTGCAGATGAGAGATACTGCCCCGCCCCAGTCGCTGGCCTCTGTGAACAACGATACTGCATCTTCAAATTGACCTGATTCCTCAAGCAATATTGCGGCAGGATTATCCATGTATTTCAATCCCCAAATGGAACACAGATTTCACCCCCACCCTACCCTCCCCCGTCAAGGGGGAGGGAATATTAAAGAAATTTGCAATCTCTATTATCAATACAATTATGAGACACTTTATAGTTGCGGAAAGGACGGACTGCAATTTGCGGGCCATGCTTCTTTACTTATGAAAGGAGAAATCATCTCACACCCTCATGCAATAAATGCTCGTTGCATAACCCTAAAATATCTTATTGTAGGACATTATTACAACTTATGTGCGGGATGTTAGCAAATCCAATTCTGGCTGTCAAGAAATTTCCTTACTGTTTCCTTACTGTTTTGAATTGCCGCAGTCAAATGGAGGCGGGGGATTACATTAGGATTTTTAAGAAAATATTCCCATTGACAATGCATGTGTTCATAAATGATAATTTGTTATGTAAATAAGACAACGTGCACTTTTCTGAGACCGATGAAATTATAGGGGTTACTTTTACTCGTGTAGGATATTCAACTGTGCCGGTACCGGACTTCATTGGGATGAAATTAATGAGGATATATCTGTAAAAGGACTACTTATGGGAGTAGGTGACAGGACTCTTCCACTTAGGCGTTGATCGTAGAAGGGGGTTCACTCGAAAATACCCATTGCTCACCCTCCCATTGAAGGGGAGATAATTTTCCTCTCCATCAGGGAGAGGATTAAGGTGGCAGCTTGCCTATTAATGTTCCCCCTCTCTTTCCATACAATACAATCTTAATGGTTCTTTCTCAAATTGAGTGGGTAAAGAATATTCCCTCCCCCTTGACGGGGGGGGGGGCAGGGAGGGGAAAAAGAAAATGTTATTCATTACGGAAGATGGTTTACCCACTTGAAGTGAGAAAGAACCAGAAATATATACTTTGATTTTTGAATTACACGTTCGAATCTACACTTCATTTGATAAAAATCTTTATGACAGACCCTAAGTTAATACCTATAACTTAACAATCTTATCCGAGACTATCCCTTTAGTCGCATTTCTTGTGTCAACAACGATTTTGGAGTTTTCTACAACCTTCTTATAATTGTATGAAGAATGATTGGTAACAATTATGGTACAGTCGTAATCGGATAGTTTTGTATATCCGTCTATCCCTACTGATGTCAGATCAAAATTCTCTTCATGAAGGTCGGGTATATAGGGGTCATTATATGAGATTATCCCGCCTTTTTTCTGTAATAATTTAATGACATCTAGGGCAGGTGACTCCCTGACATCTCCTATATCCTTCTTATATGCAACACCAAGTATCAATATCTTTGAACCCTTTATACTCTTCTCCACTGAGTTCAATGCATCAAACACCGTGTTTACAACAAAGTGAGGCATGTCGTGGTTTACCTCACTTGCAAGCTCTATAAAACGGGCATTGTAATCCAGTATCTTTAATTTCCATGAGAGGTAAAGCGGGTCAATCGGGATGCAGTGACCGCCGAGCCCTGGTCCCGGATAAAACGGCATAAAACCGAAAGGCTTAGAGGATGCTGCATCTATTATCTCCCAAACATCAAGCCCTAATTTATTACATATAATTGCAAATTCATTAACAAATCCGATATTGATTGCCCTGAAGGAGTTTTCAAGGAGTTTAACCATCTCTGCTGATTTCGTGGAACTCACAGGTATTACCTTATCTACAGCCTTAGAGTATAAGGATGCGGCAATCTTTGTACAATTTTCAGTTACACCTCCGATAATCTTAGGGGTTGTCTTTGTATTATAAACCTTATTGCCCGGGTCAATACGTTCAGGTGAAAATGCAAGGTAAAAATCTACACCGGCCTTTAGTCCTGTTGCCTCAAGTCCAGGCAAGATGACCTCTTCAGTAGTTCCCGGGTATGTTGTACTCTCAAGCACAATCAACTGCCCCTTATGAAGATATTTTTTGATCTCCTTAGTAGCAGCAATAATGTATGAAATATCCGGGTCCTTTGACTTTCTTAATGGTGTAGGAACACAAATACTTACGGCATCAATAGATGCAAGGGTGCTGAAATCTGTTGTAGCCTTTAACCGTCCTGATGTAACTTCAGTTAATATCTCCTCATCTGTAGAATCTTCAATATATGATTTGCCTTTTTCTATAAGGGCTATCTTTTCTTTATCCAAATCAATACCTGTTACAGAAAATCCTGCTTTGCAGAACTCCAGTGCAAGCGGAAGCCCGACATACCCTAATCCTATAATCCCTATCTTTGCCTCTTTCTTTTCAATTTTCTGAATAATAGAATCCATTTCTCCTCCTCTGTTTATATACATGAATCACTAACATCTATCTACTATCCCGCCCTATCCTTATCCCTCAACCTGTATACTATCTCTTCACTCAGTCTCCTGTTTGCTGCAATCAGGTCTGATATAACCCCTATAAGTAGGGTCTGAAATCCCAACATCATTAATACGGCTGCTAATATAAGAGATTGAACATGGCCTCTACCCTGCCCCAAAAGAAAATAGAATAAATACCTTAAAGAAATAACCACCCCGATAAAAAAGACAGCCGATCCGATAGTTGAAAAAAATTTCATCGGCCTGTACATCGCATAAGTCCTTATTATTGTAGATGCCGACCTCCATATATATTTCCATAAACTGGTAATTAGTCTGGACTCGCGTGTCTTGGGGTTAGTCCTAACGGATACATGCGTAATGGCAAGACGATTATATCCGGCCTGAATGATTGTTTCAAGTGTGTAAGTATATCCTGATACAATGTTAGTCCTAAGGGCAGCCTCGCGGCTGAAGGCACGGAACCCGCTTGGTGCATCAGGGATTCTTGTATCTGAGGCAACTCTGACAACCCAGCTTCCGAATTTCTGCAGGAATTTTTTAGCAGATGAAAAATGTCTTACGGTTTCAACCTCTCTGTCCCCTATTACAATATCAGCCTGGCCTTTTAATATCGGCTGTATCAACTTTGGAATATCGGCTCCATTATATTGATTATCCGCATCAGTATTAACGATTATGTCTGCTCCAAGCCGGAGAGATGCCTCAATGCCTGCCATAAAACCTTTCGCAAGACCCTGATTGGCATTAAACCTGATTATGTGGTCTACTCCACATTTTCTTGCAACCTCAGAAGTCCTGTCTGTACTGCCGTCATCTATTACAAGTATTTCTACTTTATCAATCCATGGAATTTTTCTCGGAATATCTTTAAGTGTCCCTGGCAGGGTTTCCTCTTCATTTAAGCATGGTATTTGTACAATAAGCTTCACCCGAAAAAATACCTCCGGCGGGGTAAGAAAACCCCGCCTATCCATTTCTATGAGGATAGGCGGGACATTCTTGTCCCGCTGATTTTCATTTCCCTTTGAGAGACCCCCGTCTCATGACAGTTAATCTGGAAATATCCGTATCTCGTGACCGTAGTCCATCTGTTTTTTTCTAGCTTCTTACTTCTAACTTCTTCTAATTAAATCAGTAGATATCGCACCTTCTCTTAAAACTACCGGCTCTGTTCCTGAGACATCTACAACTGTTGACTCTAATCCACCCTTTGTTTTACCGCCATCAACAAGTATATCAATCTTATCTCCAACAGCAGTTAAAACATCATTAGGATTATCGAGACTGCCCATGCCGGAGATATTGGCACTCGTCGCTGTAATGGGATGACCAAGTTTATGGATAAGCATTCTGCAGAACTTGTGGTCAGGAAGTCTTATGCCAATCTTACCGGTACCTCCTGTAACGGTATTTGAGATATTATCTGATGCTTTAAATACAAGGGTCAGAGGACCGGGCCAGTATTCATCTATGAGCCACCCCTCACCCTTACCCTCTCCCCTTAGGGGAGAGGGTACATAGAATATCCCCCCTCCCTTGACGGGAGGGGGTAAGGGGGAGGGTGAGCTATGTGTATTTTCGGGTGAAACTAACTTTGTAAGTTCTTCTTTATCTGAAATAAGTATCAGAATAGGTTTGTTAGTAATTCTGCCTTTAATCTCGAAAACCCTCTTTATAGCATCTTCACAATAAATATCAGCACCAAGGCCGTAATATGTATCAGTAGGAAATGCAATAACCGCACCGGCTTTCAATAAATCGGCAATCTCAGAAACTACTAAAGGATCAGGAAATACCTGATCAATCTTAATAATTCTCATATTTTTCTAATTTCTTGCTTCTTACTTCTTACCTCTATCTTCTTCCCCCAACCCTCTGATTCTTCTCCTCAACAGCTATCGCCATGTCTTCTTTATATTTTTTAAACTGATTCAGCAAGGCTTCATCTTTTCTTGATATGATCTGTACTGCAAATAAAGCAGCATTCTTTGCCCCGGCAATTCCTATAGCCATGGCTGCAACAGGTACGCCGCCCGGCATCTGAGCAATAGACAGCAAGGCGTCTATACCCTTTAATGAAGTTGAATCAATTGGAACGCCGATAACAGGTATTACAGTTTCTGATGCTATAACCCCGGGCAGGTGGGCTGCCCCGCCTGCACCTGCAATGATAACCTCTAAACCCGATTCTTCTGCTCCTCTTGAAAATTCCTGAACTAACCTCGGACTACGGTGTGCAGATGCAATCTTTAGTTCATAAGGAACATTGAACTTTTCCAGTATATCTGCAGCAGCCTTCATTATCGGCATATCAGATTCACTACCCATAATGATTGCCACTAATGGTTTACTCATTATTCCTCCCGGTTTCACCCCCACCCTGTCCCACGTCAAGGGGGAGGGGATTCTTCAGTAATGGCGAAAAAGCCTCTATGTTATTTTATTTTTTCCCTATATCTGTTCTGTATTGCATACCTTCAAAACTTATCCTCCCTATAGCCTCATAAGCCCGTTTTTTTGCTATAGTCATATCCTCACCACGTGCAGTCACTCCCAGCACCCTGCCCCCGGCTGTTACAATATTATCATCTTTTAATGCAGTTCCTGCATGAAAAACAACAATGTCCTCCATATCAATGATGGAATCAAGCCCTGTTATTATAGTGCCATTCTGATACTTTTCAGGATAACCGCCTGAGGCCATAACCACGCAGACAGCCGCCTTATCGCTCCATTTTACTTCTATTTTATTGAGCCTTTTATCAATCACAGCCTCAATAATGTCAACAATATCAGTCTCCAGTCTCATCAGGATCGGCTGTGCCTCAGGGTCACCAAACCTGCAGTTAAACTCAAGTACCTTTGGTTTACCTTCAGGTGTTATCATTAATCCTGTATAGAGTATGCCTTCGTAATTACAACCTTCTTTTTCCAAACCTTCAATAACAGGTTTTACAATATCCCTGATTACTGTATCAATTATTTCCCTGCTGACTGAAGAGACGGGAGAATAGGCCCCCATGCCACCTGTATTCGGCCCCTTGTCATTATCAAAGATCCTTTTGTGGTCCCTTGATAATGGCATGGGAACAATGACTTGCCCATCTGTAAAAACAAGGAACGATGCCTCTTCTCCTGCAAGAAACTCCTCGATGATTATCCTTTCGCCGGCCTGCCCAAAAGCCTTATCTATCATTAATAGCTTCAAAGCATCAATAGCCTCTTGTTCAGTGGAGGCAATTATCACGCCCTTGCCTGCAGCAAGACCATCTGCCTTAATTACTAAGGGTGCGCCTTTTTCTTTTATATAATCAATCGCAGGCTTCACTTCAGTAAAATCTTTAGACTCTGCTGTGGGAATATTATATTTATTCATAATATTCTTTGAAAATATCTTACTCGCCTCCATCTGTGCAGCAGCCATAGAGGGGCCGAAAATTCTCAAACCTGCTTCCCTGAATCTATCAACAATTCCGATTGCTAACGGCGCTTCAGGACCAACAACAGTAAGAGAAATACCTTCTTGTTTTGCAAAGGATATGAGATTTGTTATATCAACCGGCTGGATAGGGATACACTCTGCAACTCTGGAAATCCCTGCGTTCCCTGGGGCACAATAAATTTTGGTCACACGCGGACTCTGTGCAATCTTCCACACAAGAGCATGTTCCCTGCCGCCGCTGCCTATGACGAGTACTTTCACCCAAAAATCCTTCCGGCGGGGTAAGAAAACCCCGCCTATCCAAATCTATGAGGATAGGCGGGGTTTTCTTGTCCCGCTGATTTTCGTTTACCTTTGTGAGCCCCCGGCTCATGAGGGTTTATCAGAAAATAACCTCAAGTAAGCAGTAAGCAGATAAAACCTGCCTTCACTGCTTACTTTTTGTTAGTGCCTAAAATGCCTGTACCCTGTGAACACCATTGCCATATTATATTCATCAATTGCTTTAATAACTTCCTGGTCTTTGATTGAACCGCCAGGTTGTATTATGGCACTGATTCCAACCTTGGCCGCCTCGTCTATGGCGTCTCTGAATGGGAAGAATGCGTCCGAGGCCATAACAGAACCTTTTATTTCTGTCATGGATTTTGATACAGCAAGACGTACGGAATCCACCCTGCTCATCTGCCCGGCGCCGATACCGACAGTCTGTCTCTCTTTCCCGAAAATGATTGCATTGGATTTAACATGCTTACATACCTTCCATGTAAACTTCATAGCCTCAATCTCATCGTCAGTCGGAGGGCGTGTTGAAACCGTTTTCAGGTTTTCAAATTCACCTCTTATACCTGAATCAATGTCCTGAAGCAGTAATCCGCCATTTAGCCTCTTAAAGTCCATAGCACCTTCTGCAACAGGGCCAAGGGGACCAACCTCAAGCAGCCTGACATTCCCTTTTTTCCGGAACAGTTTTAAGGCATCCTCAGTATATTCAGGTGCAATGATCACCTCAACAAAGGTCTTTACTATCTCCTCAGCAACATAGTCATCAACAAGTGTATTAAAGGCAATCACCCCGCCGAATGCCGATACCGGATCAGTATCCCTTGCAATACAATAAGCCTCTTTCAGGTCATCAGAAGATGCAACGCCGCATGGATTATTATGTTTAACTATTACTGCGGTCGGTTCTTCAAACTCTCTTGCAAGTTCAAGTGCAGAGTTTGAATCAAGATAATTATTATATGACATCTCTTTTCCCTGTATTATCCTTGCCCGTGAAACTGATGCACCATTGAATCCAATCTCCCTGTAAAAGGCACCGCGCTGATGTGGATTTTCACCATATCTAAGGTGCTGAACCTTTTCAAATTTTGGAACGAATATCTCAGGAAAATGAATAGTCTCTCCACTCTTCTGAGCCTCCTTTTCAAGATAACCGGAAATCAGCGTATCGTATCGTGCAGTCATTGCAAATGCCTTTCGTGCAAGCCTGAATCTGGTTTCCCTTGAGAGACTACCTCCTGTTGACTCCATCTCCTTAAATATCCCTTCATAATCTGACGGGTCAGTTACAACGGCAACAGATTCAAAATTCTTTGAAGCAGACCTGACCATTGACGGACCGCCTATATCAATATTTTCAATTGCATCTTCAAATGTGCAATCCTGTTTTGAGGTTACAGCCTCAAATGGATAGAGATTTATTACTACCATATCTATAGGCTCAATCCCCTTTTCCTGCATCTGCCTGACATGTTCAGGATTGTCCCGCCTGCCGAGTAAACCCCCATGAACCTTAGGATGAAGGGTCTTTACCCTCCCGTCCATCATCTCCGGGAAACCGGTAAAATCAGAAATATCCGTTACAGCAATACCGGCCTCCTTTAGAATTTTGGAGGTGCCTCCGGTTGACAGGATTGAAATCCCCAAACCGGCAAGTTTCCTTGCAAATTCCGCAATCCCCTTCTTGTCTGAAACACTGATAATAGCCTTTTTAATTTGCCCCATGCTGTATCTCCCTGTTCAATAATATATTGTGAAAATAAGTGGAATGTTAGCATATTATATAATCTTAAACAAGTGCAGATTAGCCGGTGATAAACAGGGTTTCTTATAATCCGAGGATCTGTTTTGCTGTCAGAATTATATCGGGAAAGGCATTTGGTGACAGGGACTGTTCATTCCTTACGATTCTTCTAAATTCATATCCACCATACCGGATTTCCTTACTCATTATTCACGAGTTATCTTAATAAACGGTGTCAGTTTAACAGGATTCTTCAATGTAAATACAACCGGACACCGCTGTATTGCCATCTCCTCTGCCTCTTTTATCTTTTCCTCCGGTGCATCGCTGACAACATTGAGTGTTACACGTACCTCTTCCATAACAGGGGCATCACCAAGTCCGAATACCCTGCTGAAGTTTACATCTGCCTCGACCCTTGTTGTGAGCTTCTTTAGCTCGATGCCGAGCATGGATGCCATCGTGGCAAAGGTTGCTGTATAACATGATGCAAGGCCATAGAAGCAGTAATGCATGGGACCTGGAAGATTGCCTCCACCGCCCATGAATGTCGGGCTGTCTGCCTCAAATACAGTCTGTCCCCCTTCAAACTTAATAGAAGACCTGAACTGTGCCTTGTCATCATTTACATTCCACTCCCCTTCTATGACCTGTGTCTTCCTCGCCTTCGAAGGGTCTCCTTTGACCGCCTCGCCGTACGCCATTACTTTTTCAAGATCAACATTATTCTTTTTTGCCATTTGAGTATCCTTTCTGTTTAAATTATATTCATCCGAAAATCAACCCCATCCCCACCCCCCGATTACTACTTCGGGGGCAAGCTCTAACCCTCTACCTATTCTTTAACCTTTATCTCAACTACTTCCGATGCCTCACTCTCAAGGCCGTCATTATCAACCGCAGTAATATAAATGGATAAAGCCTTTGTCTTTTCATCAAGCTTCATTTCATATTGCTTATCCGGTACAGTCGCTAATTTTGTGTCACCAAAGAATCCGCCTTTTTTGAATATGTTATAACCCTTGATGTCTTTTTCTTCATTAGCCTCCCAGTTTAGTAATACCTTTCCTTCAGATACCTGCGACTTTATTCCAGCAGGTTGCCTTGGAAGCGGTTTGGTCGTAACCTGTGTTACTTCTGAGAGACTGCTCTCAAGCCCGTCCGTATCCACAGCCCTGACTGCGTAATAATATGCCGTATTATTCTTCAGGTCTTTGTCAGTAAATGTAAATACATTCCCATTCACCTTTGAATAAACAGCCGCCGGCATCTTCTCACTGTCTCCCCTGTAAATCCAGTATTCTTTAAGAGTACTGCCTTCACCTTTACCCCATTTGATAACAGCCTTCTTAGGAAGACCATTTTCACCCGACAATCCTGCAGGGACTTTTGGCCCCTCTTTTGTCATTGCGGATACTGCCTTTGACTGTTCCCCTTCAACTGTTGCGCCTTTATATAAATAGTATGCCGTAACAGTATAATAATAGGTTGTCCCGCTTGTCAGTGACTTATCAATAAATTCATTCTTATCACTCATAGCAGTCTCTGCAAAAGGCCCTGCCTCGCCTTCACCCCTGTAGATTTTATATCCCTTAACCTCATTATCAGTGTGTTTATCCCATTGCAGTTTTATCATCTTCGGCATCCCGCTTATAGCGCGTAACATTGAGGGCGGTACCGGTCCGCCGCGGCTCTTACCATAAACAGGCTCTGACATCAAACCTTCTGTATCATAAGTATTAAATGCACTGACCTTGTAATAAAATGAAGAAGCAGGCTGAATATCAGATGTGTCTTCGAATGATGTTATATCCTTTTTGGTTATCTTCGTGAGCCTCTGATAATTGCCGGTAATTGTTGGAGAGCGGTAGATATAATAACCTCTGACTTCAGGCTCAGGGCTTGGCGACCATTTTAATATTATCTTCAGGAGCCGGCCGCTTTCAGCCTCAACCTCAATAGGGGATGAGGAACGCTTCCTTACTCTGTCATTCATTTCAACAGGTAATTCATAGTCATAGATATATGCATAAGATGTCTTAGGCATAACCTCGTCAACTTCTACCACACCTACATATATCTCTTCTTTATGAAGAAGGTCATTAGTCCTTGGATCCCTAAGCTCCTTGCCGGGCCTAACGACAATCAGCTTGTCTTTCTTTGTAAGTCCGTCCACCGACCCAAGTGAAAGTGTAACCTTCTTCTTTTTGCTGTTGACCTCAAGTACGTATCCCTCTGTATAAGGTTCAAGACTGATTACCTTTAATTTATAAGGACTACCGGAACTCCCTGATGTCTCACAATTGCGCTGTGCATCACAGGCGTTCAAATAATATTCAATCAATGCCCCTTTTTCCTGAAATGTATCGGGTATCTGAATCTCATAAAGCCCCTCTGACGGAGCTGTCATCTTCAGAGTCCTATAATTTGTTTCCCCTTTCAGTCTGATAAGCAAAGAGACATCCCCCATCTTCTGATTGTCCATAGCCTTTGCCTTTATCAGGTTTTTATTTTCTTTGATAATTGAAGAGAGCGGCGTAAAGATCACCTCCGGCTTCTGTGTATCACTTATCAAGAGCGTCTCTGAAATCTCTGTTGTCTTATCTTTCTCAAGTGTTATCATGAGGATCTTTTCGAGGTATCCCTCTTTTTTAAGTTTAACTGTGTATTGTTTAACTGGAAGGGAACTGATACTTGTCGGTGTTACACCAAGTACCTTTCCATCAATATATATATCTGCACCCAATGGATCCGTCCTGAGTGTCAGATTGCCGCTTGACTGTGTAAGCTTATATGTCTTCTCGATTCCGCTGTTTTTTATTTCAATTACATCCTCATAGTCATTATAACCTTCCTTGTTTATCCTGATTTTGTAGGTACCGGGGATAACATCATCAACTGTAAGAGGTGTCACACCCTTAACATTATCATTCCAGAAAAGCTGTCCGCCTTCCGGCACTGAGGTTATTTTTACAGTGTATGTTATCCGTTCCAACTTTATATTTATTTCTTTTACCTCATTCTCCTTAATATTTACTTTCTGACTGGATTCATGATAACCATCTTTTATAACAGCAAGTGTATGTTCACCTACGTTTACTTCTTTCATAACAACAGGTGTCACACCCATTTCTTTACCATCAAGTGATATATGCCCTTCAATAGGGTCTGAATTAACTGAAATAGACCCTGTGATCTGAAAATCAGCAGATACTTTCATCTCTTCACCGGGTTTTAGATTCACAGTCCTGATAAAGTCTTTCTTCCCCGTTGCAGTAACCTTTATTATATGATCACCCGGCAGGATGTCTTTTATTGTATAAGGCGTTTGCCCTTTTTTATTGTCATCAATATAAACATCTGAACCGGACAGATTGGACTCTATTATTAAGGCGGATATGTTTGCAGAATCGGATGTCTCAGAAACCTTTTCAAATACTTCCTGTGAGCTTGATATGCAAGGGTTCAGCAATATAAGGGCAATTAAGAAATATGCGGTATTGAATAGAAATAAGAATCTACGGGGAGTACCTTTTTCTACCATAATTTATCTCCTCCAGAATATAATGCCATTTTGCATATTATGGATATGTAAGTCAAGCAAACCTATCATTATTCCATATTTATCTTTCGTGAACGGAGTTTCTTCTTTTCAGAAATGATCTTTTTATCTGCGAGCATCTTTTCTTTTGCCCGCTTTGAGCGTTTTCTCTTCTGGCGGCGTATCTTCTCAACCCTTTGCCTCTCCTCGCTCTCCTTTCCTTTAATCAACTCATCAATCTTTTTTACAAGGATAACCCTTGCCCTGTAACGGTTCAGAGATTGGGATCGCTCAGTCTGGCATTTCACCTCAATACCGGTAGGGAGATGTTTCAAGTAGACACACGTGGAGACCTTGTTTACATGCTGACCACCCTTTCCACCTGACCGGATAAACGACTCTTCAATATCCTCTTCCCGGATATTCAGCGCCTCCATCTTTTCTCTAAGGTCACCTTCTTTGGAAGAGCTGACAGGAAATTTATTCATTGAAAAATTCTAACATATACGGTCTTGATTTGGACATGCATCACACAATTAATAACACAAACAGCCACGAGTGTACCGCTTACCTGCCGTTACTCAATATTCTGCACCTGCTCCCTTATCCTCTCAACCTCTGATTTCATTTCAATAACTGTTTGTGAAATCTTGCTGTCAGAGGATTTAGAGCCTATGGTGTTTATCTCACGGTTGATCTCCTGAAGGAGGAAATCAAGACTGCGGCCGACCACGCCGCCTTTGGTAATCTTCTCATTCAACTGTGTGATATGACTGCCGAGTCTTACAAGCTCTTCCTCAACATCCATCTTTTCAATCATCATGGCAACTTCCTGATGTATCCTGTTCATATCGAGTGTGATTGCACCGGCGAGTTCCTTTATCTTTCCGAGGTAATGTTTTTTCATATTAGTTACTACCTGAGGTATATGACGGGAAATCTTCTTTATCATCGCCTCAAGTTTAATTATCCGCTTTTGAATGTCTTTGCTGATTATCTGCCCCTCTTTAAGCCTCATCTTTTTAAGGTCTTCGATAGATTGTTTGAGAAGGTTTATCAGAAAATCATCAGCCTTTCTGTCGCTGTAATCCATCTTTTTGAAAGAGTTTTTTTCTGCTAACAGGTATAAATCAGAAATAGTGATGGTATTATTAAGCTTCATATCAATATTAAGTTCCTTGAACTCTTTTGACAAACTTTTCAGGATCGCCTGATAACGATTAATTGTAGACTTATTAATCGCAGGAACTTCTTCATCACCTGTGCTGTCTGCCTGAATCAAGACAACCTCAAACTTTCCGCGTGCAAAAGTATTTGATATGTTATTCCTGACTGCCGGTTCCAGTCTTCCGAGTGCATCAGGAAATCTTACATTAATATCGCAATATCTCTGATTGACAGAACGAATCTCTACCTTAAAAGTTGCTCCATTAAATTTCCCCTCACTGCTGCCGAAACCTGTCATGCTCTGTATCATCAGTCATTTTCTCCTATACCGTACTTTTTCATCTTATAGCCTATCTGTCTTGATGTAATGCCGAGCTGTCTTGCGGCCTTTGCCTGCACATAGCCGCATCTTTTCAAGGCATCAAGGATCTTCTCTTTTTCCATCTCTTCTACAGTCCTGTCAAGTGTCTTGATATTACCGGCACCCGTATTTTCCACTGACTTGTTTGATGTGGAATTAATCCCAATATTTACAGGGATATCCTCTGCCATTATGATCTCATTCTTTGACATAACAATCATCCGCTCAACACAGTTCTCAAGCTCCCTGACGTTTCCGGGCCAATCATACATCAGCAGTGTATCAAGGGCCTCATTTGAGATCTTTACCTCCCTGCTGTTTTCCTCGTTGTATATCTGGAGGAAATGGCCTACAAGGGGCGGGATGTCCTCTTTCCGGTCTCTGAGTGCCGGTATCCTGATAGGAACGACATTCAATCTGTAATACAGGTCCTCCCTGAATTCAGACCTTCTTACAGCCTCTTCAAGGTCTTTATTTGTAGCAGTAATGATGCGGACATCTACTATTATGCTTTTAGAACCGCCTACCCGCTCAAACTTCTTCTCCTGCAGCACTCTCAGGAGTTTTACCTGTGTTGATATAGGTATGTCCCCTATCTCATCAAGGAATAATGTTCCTGTGTCAGCAAGTTCAAAGCGGCCTTTTTTTGTTTGAATAGCACCTGTAAATGCACCCTTCTCATGACCAAATAGTTCGCTCTCGATCAGCGTATAAGGTATGGCGGCACAATTGATGCTTATAAACGGCTTGTCACACCGCTTACTATGATAATGTATTGCACGGGCAATAAGCTCCTTGCCTGTCCCGCTCTCACCTCTTATCAGTACAGTAGCCTTACTCTGACTTACCCTCCATGCAGAATCCAACACTTCTCTCATCTTATCACTTTGAAAGACTATATTTGCAAATCTGTAAGGAGATTTAAGCTCACGCTGAAGGATCAGCTTCTCCTTAATCAGACTCTTTTTCTCAAGCTCGACCATTTTTGCAATTGTTATGGTCTGTCCAATCAGGGAGGCAACAATAGTCAATACCCTCATATCCTCTTCAAGTGATTCTTTATGAGACTTGTACTCCCCCTCCTCAACACTCTTACCCTTTCCCCTTGGGGGAGAGGGATGGGTGAGGGGGAGTCTATCCACACTAAGTACCCCAATCGTCTCCCCTTTGACCTGAATAGGAACTGATATAAAGGATATAGTTTTTTCTGTAAGGTCGCCCCTTGACTTTGTCCTGTCCAGAAAGAGCGGTTCCTTTCCTATATCCGGAATAATCGCCGGTTCACCGGTTGCAACAACACGGCCTGTTATCCCCTCTCCGATATTATAAACACCGCGCCCCTTTTCCTCATCAGTTAGACCATGTGCAACTTCTATATAGAGTTGTTTTGTTGCCGGGTCAAGGAGGGTTATTGTGCCGTGCCTCATCCCCATATTTGCTGAAAGTATCTCAAGGATCGAGCCGAGGATCTCTTCCGGCTCAGGTGAAGTGTATGTGCTCAGGCTCTTAGCAATCTCATATAATGTAGTGAGTTCAACCTTTTTTTTGATGAGGTCATTGGTTGTATGATTTGTATTATTATTGTTTTGCATTTTTATTGAGTTTACGAAATTGTCAAAGACTATAACATAAATGTAAAGCCTGTTTCAATTGTTCCTTTTCAATATTATCAATAATCTTTACTTCACCAATCCTTGTAGGAATAATAAATCTCACCCTTTCATTCACAACCTTCTTATCCCTCTGCATTACGTCCCAAAGGGTGTCAAAACTAATCTGCGGTATGGATGTTTGTAACCCTGTCAGACTGCACAGCCTTTTAAGCCTGTCATGAACATCCTGATTACATAACCCTGTTATTTGTCCCAGCTTTGCAGCACACACCATCCCAAGGGCCACTGCCTCGCCGTGCAGATATTGTTTATAACCGGTAATAGTCTCTATTGCATGACCGATTGTGTGCCCGAAATTGAGGATAGCCCTAAGCCCCTTCTCCTGCTCATCCTCGCTGACTACTCCGGCCTTAATCTCACATGACCTTTCAATCAGATGAATTAATAAATCAGGATCAAGCGTAAGGATTCCCCTGTAATTTTCTTCAATAAAACTGAAAAATTTCTCATCAGCAATAACACCATATTTAATGACCTCCGCCATCCCGGAAATAAATTCCCTGCGGTGCAGTGTCTTTAATACAGCAACATCTACCCATACAAGTACAGGCTGATAAAAGGCCCCTATAAGATTCTTGCCGAGTGCATGGTCCACCCCTGTCTTTCCTCCGACACTGCTGTCTACCTGTGCCAATAATGATGTAGGAATCTGGATGTACGGCACCCCCCGCAGATAAGTTGCCGCTGCAAACCCTGAGATGTCTCCGACTACCCCTCCACCTAATGCAATAATTGAAGAGTTACGTTCAAACCGCTCCCTTATCAGGACATCATAGATTCTGGAAACAGACCTCAGGGTCTTGTACCTCTCCCCTGCCGGCAATTCAATAACAGTCGGAGAAATCCCTGCCTTCTGAAGCTGATTACAAACACCTTCTCCATATAGCTTCTTCAATTTAGGATTGGTAATAACAGCCGACTTTTTCCCGATTGACAGGTTATGGATATACTCCTTCAGCTCTTCCATAATGTTATACCCTATCCTGATATCATAACTCCTCTGCCCCAGCATAACCCTCACTGTCCTCATAAAACCTCCATTAAGCGAAATATCTTTTGAAAAAGAATAACGATAGACACATTACAGTTTGTTAGGCATGTTTCTTTTTACCGAAGGAAAGCTCTCCTTCGTTGAACTTGTGAATGAGCATGGATATAAGTGATTGATAGGGCAAACCTTCTTGTAATGCCTTCACTTGAATCTTTTTTAAGTCCCTTTCAGTCATCCGAATATTGATCCGTTTTTGTTTGCTCAAACTTTGCTTAGCATATTCCTGGTATTCTTTTTTTATTTCCTTATTAAAGTCAGAAACCCATTCTTCCTTTTCTAATGATTTAATAAGTTTTTTTTCTTCATCGTCGAAAAATTTTAATTTATTCATCGCCTGTGCCTCCCAGATATTTCTTATTCGCTTTTCGATCCGGTATGATAGATTTCAAAAATATTTTTTCGTCATCTTCTACAAATGGTACAGCATACACATAGCCATTTATACTAACATAAAAAACCATTTGATTCGGATACTTCGCACTGTTAGGATGCTTAAGCCTGTCAAGTAAATCCCCGTTCTCTATAGCCAGCACGACTTCTTCAAATGATACTCCCCGAACATCCTTCAAAAGTCTGTTTTTTTCGTCATCCCAGTCAAAATATTTCATTTGTATGCCTTTTGTATTCTACAATTTATATTATTCACGAATACATGTCAACCATCTACTTCCCTCCCATGTCAACCCATAGTGTTTGACTTTTGCCAATTTACAAGCTATATTGCCAATATGAAAAAATTATCTTACAAAACAACTCTGGATAAATTTGGACGGGTACTCATTCCTAAGAAAATGAGGGTAAATCTTGGATTAACTCCTGGAAGTAATCTCAAGATTGAGGAGCATGATAAAGAGATTACACTTCATCCCATAATAGAGAAATCTATTCTTGTTAATAAAGAAGGTGTTATGGTTGCCAGGTGTGACGCCGTAGAACCTATAGAAAGTTTTGAGAAAAGAGTCCGCCATCAGAGGCTCAAAAAACTCAGTGGGGTTTCAGAGTGAAAAAAATCCTTCTGGACACATCCATTCTTGTGGCAGCGATGGTTACATCCCATCCGGAACATGCAATAGCTTTCAAATACCTTCGAGACGCCAGACAGAATAAATTTCATGGCATTATAGCCGCTCACAGTCTTGCGGAGGTTTATGCTGTTCTCTCTTCAATGCCTGTTCAGCCGCGTATAAGCCCTGATGCTGCCTGGCAACTTATCAAGAAAAACCTCATAGGGACATTTGAAATTGTTTCCCTTTCAAAATCCGATTACATTTCTGTTATCCAAAAAGTATCCGGCGATCAGCTATCAGGCGGCATCATCTATGACGCATTGATAGCACAGTCAGCAATAAAAGCAGGGGCAGACCAGCTTATAACGTTGAATGTTGCAGACTTTAAGAGAGTCGCATCTGAGAAATTAATGCAGACTATCACTTCACCGTAAACAAAGATGTTACAAGGTTTTTGTTATTGTTATTTTCGGGAATCTAATTTCTCATCAGGAAACATTGTCCTGATAAATTTTCTTACATCTTTTAAATCCTTTTTAACGTCTTCACAGGTAAGATCTAATACGCCGAGAGGAGGATATCTGTCGGCAAAATAATATCCTGACACACGTTCACATATATCCCGAAAATTCTCAAGAATAGGATTACATTTTGCAGCATCATCTAATAATGAATCAAGTTCATGAATCTTACGCAAATTCCATCCATGCTTTAGTATAAATGCCTTGAGATACTTTTCTAATGATTGCTGTAAGAAGAAACCGGCTGCCTCAGCATCTACGGCTCTTAGACTTCTCTTCAATCGTTTCCAATCTTTTCTTGCAATTTCTACCCACTCCTCAATGTTTACAACATCTTTATTTTTCTTCATAAAACCATCCCGGATTCTAATATCTGTAGAACAAATTGATCTCCTGCCTTTTTCCTATTTTCCAATTCAATGGGTGTTAAGACAATAGGGGAGACAGGGAATCCATCCCGCAAATCCCGTATAAGGCGCTTAACAGTTGCCATTCTCTCAAAAAATCTTTCTTTTGTAGACGCAATAATAAACAGGTCAACATCACTGTCTTTTGTAGCTTTGCCTGTGGCATAAGAACCAAACAGGATGACTTCCTGTGCGTGATACTCCTTCTTTAATCGTTTACTGATATTTCTTAATTTTACATAAATTTCTTTATTCATCTCATTACCCCTTCTCAAATTACAATATCATAAGTCATCTCACCTTCGTCAACCTCATCTTCCCTCTCTCCCCAAGGTCTTCCACCCTCGGCGATATTACAGGGGGCTGCTCACGGTTCATCTCACCGGCGGTCTCAATAACCTTCGTGTCTGTATAAGTGAAAAGCTCATTTAACTCAACCCACCCGTCGCCATTTGTATCCGCCTCACCATTAAGCCCTCTCAGCAGGTAGTATGTGAAAAGCCCGTGGCCTGTATCGCTGTATGCTGAGCTGACCTCCTTTGGCTCTGCCGCCGCAAGCACGACCGTGTTTCCCGTAGCAATATAGGGATTTTTAACCTCCAGCACTATCGGCTTAACCCCGCTTGCCAACACAGACCTGTCGCCTCTCCCGGCAAAACACGAGTCAAGAACAGCAATGACATTACCGGACGGCAACTGACTGAGGCTTGCATACAGGGACTTGAGCGGATAGGCGGTCTTTTCAAGATAATCAGGGTCGCCGTCATAAGGAACAATGAAGGCCTCAGTATCCCCTTTTACATCAGGCGCCCCGTGGCCTGAGTAGTAAAAGAATACCATCGAGTTACCCCCCTTTACCTTATTCCTGAGCCATACCTCCACAGTCTTTTCAATATCCCCCTTTGTAGCATTCTCATTTATCAGTGTCCTGATATTCGCCTTCGGGATTCCAACACCTTTTATCAGATATTCCTTTACCCACTCAGCATCTTTCACAGCATACATGGCATCACTCTTTATATCCCTGTACCTCTCAATACCAATCACAACTGCAAAGTAGTCCTTATGCTCCTTTGCCGCACTGATGTTGAGCCTGTGAACTGCCTCAGCAATATTTTCAACGGGAGCTGTTGCAGTGACGTAAACGCCAGGCGTTTTATAAGCGTAGGCAGGGGATTGCGGGGCACCAGTAGTCAATACCGCATTTACAAGTTCAAGTCTCTCAGAGTTAAAATATCTAAGACTGCCTGTTACAAGGACATTTTCTTTATTCATTGCAAGTTCTCTTGCCTTTTCTTTGGGCGCCGGTATAAATATCTCTGTACCCCCAAGTTCAGCATGAAATCCCAACTTTTCTGCATCATAGTCTCGAAGGTTTACAGGAGATGAAAACGGAACTTCGAGCTTTTTAACCCTTTCGTTATATTCACGAACACTCTCAAATTCATCCTTTTTGAATTGTTCAGTTACATAAAAATCAGGAAGGTTCCAGACATTAATTGGTTCAGGCTCTTCACTATACTTTCTTATAGGTTGGGGAGATCTTTCAGATAGAAGGGAGATTTCAAATGGTAAGCATACTTCCGGAGAAGGAGAAGGAGGAGGAGGAGGAGGTGCCAATTCATCTCTATAATTAAAAAGCTTCCTACCATCCGGGCTGAAAAAAATGTTACCTATATAACTATAACCATAACGCTCAGGAGCAAGAACCTTTATCCTATTTCCAGAAACAGAATCCCATAATATAATAAATTCGCCCCAATAATCTGTAACTATAGTTCTATTATCAGGACTAAAGGCAATATGAAAGATTTCCCCGCAATTATCTGGGGCTGTGGCAAAAGTCCTTATTCTATGCCATGTTGCTGTATCCCATAAGGTAACAGACTCTCCTGTATCAGTGGCAGCGAGTATTTTACCATCAGAGCTAAAGGAAACATCTCGTGAGGTTATAGTTGCTACCTTACTCAACGTTTTGGCATTAAAGAAATATACAACAGACCTCCAATGGCTTTCTCCTTCTTTCAGAAACAGTATTCTAATTCCAAAAAGCCTTCCATCAGGACTGAATACCACGTCGTCATTAATGTTTTTGAATTCTATCTTATTCCATGTTGCCGTGTTCCAAATAATCACTGATGAATAACTATTCTGAAGTACAAGTATCCTCCCATCAATGCTAAAGGATAAGAATTGTAAATCAGTTTTAGCAGGAATTCCCTTAAGTTCTTTTATTATATTGCCTGTATCAACATTCCTGATAATAACCTTTTTATTATTTACAGTAGCGAGCATTTTACCGTCAGGGCTGAGGGCAAATGGATAACCAAGAGTGAATCCTTTTAGCACTTTTAAAAGCGAACCAGTTGCAGTATCCCAAAGTGTTATATTTTTCTCACCTCCAGTGGCAAGTATTTTGCCATCAGGAAATAAACCCCATGCTTTAATCAATTCTGCAGGGCGTATATCTAAGCTTGCCCCTGTTACAGTATTCCATAGCATGATTTTTTCTGGTTCTGTCTTTGGTGCTGATGCAACTATCCTTCTATCAATGCTATAGATAGTCTTATGATCGGGCGACGGCACCTTTAAAACTGTCCTCCTTACATCAGTAAACGCAGTATTAAGCGGGATATAAATGCCATCGGATTTTTGGGAGGATATGGTATGCTCTTCACCTATATCTAATGTTTGTCCTTGTACGGCCACATTATCAGGATAGCCAGTAATTAAAATAAAGAGGATAATTATAACAATTCTTATGTAATTAAATAAGTTGGCCATACTTACCAAGCCGGACCATCTTTGCTTACCTCAAACTCCACATACGCCTCCTGAATGAATGTATTATCTCGCATACGAATGTTTGAGGCACCTCCTGAAATACAGATACCGGAACCGGATGAGCCAACCATGTTTCGATAGTATCTCTCAACGGCCTCTCGGAATGCTTGGTGATTGAACTGCCCGTTGTACCCGTTTGGTTTTGATATTTCCAAGGGTGATGACTCGAAGTTGGAGCCAACCGGTTGTTTGATGTCTACACTGAGGTCTTGGTAGGCACGATCACCAATTCTCATATCGAAGAACGCCCGAGACACCATGTGTTCATCATTCGAGCCGTAATCCTGTGAGTCTTGAACAAGACGCCTGAATGTAACATGAGCTATTGTCATTGTTTCCTCCCGTGAACATGTACGGTTAGTTTTTCGAACACCCAACCATTGATTAACAGGTAAATTTCCCCTGATATTATAACGATAATGTAAAGGATTTGCACATGCAGAGTCAAGACAAAAAACAAAAATACAGCATGAGCATGGGGGCTTGAATCATCACTTTTCATTCCGCCATTACATAAGGTCAACTCTGTCTTCGATCCATCCGAAAATCACCCCCCCAGCCCCCCCTTGAACAAAGGGGGGGATTGTCGTTTTCCTTTGTGAGCCCCCGTTTCATGACAATTCAACAGCAAACCTCTCTATATCAGAAGCCAGCACATAATAATACAACCCTGGCCCATATCCTCCATAGCAGTTATTCCGCTGGTTTTGAAGGTCTATCCAGACCATTACGTCAGGAGACCCTCAACCCTGTTTAAAGATACGGAACCGCTGTTATGCCTTTTTCTCCTTTTCTTTTTTCTCAGAATATTCCTTAGCTCTTTTATAAATTTCCTCTACGCTCATTCCCTCAAAAAAGTTTGTCTTGAAGCTTCAGGTAATCCCTTTTTTCGTATGTAATCTGGGATAAGAACCGTATTGCATCTACTTCACCAAGATTTTTAAATAGAGTACGAAGCCCCTTTTCTCTTACCTCAAAATCACTTGTCAACTCTTTCATTTTATTTTTCCTCCGTTTCTTCAATAAAGCGTATCGGATTCAGAATCTTCAACCCCCTTATAGGAGATGCCTTCTTTATAAGCTTATCATCGCATGTCAGAAAATAGTCTGCACCGGCTTCTAAGGCACATGCAATATGCAAAGCATCCCTTGGCTTTATACCCTTGGACTCAAACTTCTTTGCCTTATTGGCAATTGCATCGCTGGGAAGAATATTTTCTGAAGCTAAGGAAGAAAGGTATTCTACCTCCTACCTTACTGTCACGTCCCAGGTAACCGGTACCACTTCATTCCCAGATATTCGAGACCACCATTTTCATAATGTTATTTTGTATTAACTTTTAAGTCAATGTTTTTTACCTCAATCCTGCCTTTTAAACGATAACTTCTTCCTTTAAACAAGCATATCTCTGCCCTGTCGAATATCCTGTCAATAGTTGCATTTGCTATTACAGGGTCCGGAAATACCTGCGGCCACTCATCTATGTCACGGTTAGATGTAAGTATCATGGCTGAACTGTATTTGCGCCTGTCGAATAGATCAAACACCTCCTCTGCAATCTCCCTGCTCATAGTGGTTACACCCCAGTCATCAAGAATCCATAGCTTTGAAGACAGTATCTTCTTAAACAGGATATCAAGATTATTCTTAAGCCTTGCCTGAACTATTTCCATGGCAAGCCTCTTTACACTGCTGCAATATACCCGATACCCTCTGTTTGCTGCAAGCACACCTATTGCAAGGGCTAAATGAGTCTTTCCTGTACCATGCTGGCCTAAGAAAAGAGATATCTGATTTAACTGAATAAAATCCAGTGTGGCAAGCCCTCTAATCTGATCCTCATTAATCTCAGGGTTAAATGACCAGTTAAACCCCTCAAGCGTGGTAATCTCAGGGAAGCTGGCACGTTTAATTCGGGCCGTCAATGCCTTCTCTTTTCTGGCATCAATCTCACGTTCTAATAAATCGCTGATCCATGTAAGCGATACAGCCTTTTTGTGCTCTGATACCACCTCCTCCAGTTCTGTTGCAGCAGTATGTAGTCTGAGTGCCTTAAACTGATGGCGCACTGTCTCTATATTCATAATCTTTCTCCTCCTTGTCTAATAGTTGTTTATACGCATTCATTGGCCTTATAAACTTTGATGGCTGTTTGTTGGAATCTGTAATCATATCCCTCTTATCTTCAGTCTCAGTTTTGCATTGAAGAAATCCGAGCACAGTCCTGTAACTGTATGAGTCCACAGATATGGCCCTCCTGCATGATTCATTAATCTCATCCGGGGAATACTTCTTATCAAGGGAGAGTATACCCCATACCTTCCTTGTATCTATAAAACCATCCCCCTGCATGAGCAGGTGATGTATAACTTGCTCAACGCAAGGCCCAAGCTTTGATGCCCGCTGCCTGTAGTATGAGCCATCTTGCGTCGCCCGCTCCCAGGGTGCCTTATGGCAGGCCTTGGTGCTCTTTGACACGTAAGGGTCAGTAATACGCGCATGAACCTCTATCAGTGTGCCTTCATGATATATGGACACCTGTTTCCGGTTGCCGATCACAAACACTCTCTTACCCCTGTACTTCTCTTCAACAGAGTAGTATTTACTGCGAAACCGGACGTGGCAGTCCTGCCTGACACGTCCATCATGGAACTCTTCAATCTCATATGAAACACCAGGTAGTACCTTAAGGTGAGGCGCCTCTTCCTCTATGAATACATCAATGGGCCTTTTGCGGATCGTTCCGTGTTTTCTCTCATTGGCAACGGTAACTTTTCTGTCTAAGTAGCATTGAGACTCGGAAAGACCACCCCACACATCCCCATGTGCCTGATATAGCCGTCTTACAAAAGGTATCATCCTCTCAACCTTGCCTTTGAGTTCCGGAGCCCTTGGGGGCAGGCATTCGATCATGGTTCCGTAGTGGGCGGCAAATCTCTCATATGCAGGGTTTAGTATAGGCTCATATCTGGATGCCACCAGGGAAAAACATTTCGGGTTGTCTGAAATAATCCGCCCTGGTATGCCACCTAATTCCCGAAACATCTCCTCTAATGTGGTCAGCGTGGTTCCTACATCACATGACAATACAAGACGAACCATCATGTATCTGGAGTGCCCGAGTACTCCCACAAACATCCATAAAGTCTGCTTCTTGCCACTATCAGGATTAATGACATCCCTAAGCTTACCCCAGTCAATTATCAATGCTTCTCCAGGGGCATATATAATCTCCTCTACTATTGATCTCCGGACACTCTCTCCAAGCTCAGCCAGCTTATGGCGGTGCATGAATCTGTAAAAGCTTGAACGACCTATTCCTCCTACCGAGAGCTCCTCAAATATTGTTATAGGCTGCCAGCCGGCCTGTAGCCTCTCTACAATCCACTCCCGCTGCTTCTGCAACTCTACATCTGGTTCAGATTCCTTTAATGAACGTCCGTCAACAGGGTCAGGGAATAGGGCTTCAGGGTAGGGAGGAATGGGGGTGCTACCGTCCAGATAACCATATTCACGGACTTTCTCCCGTACATGGGCTGCACGGTTCCTCCCTACCCTTAGATCACAACAGACTGCATTAAATCCTTTGCCTGACACCAACTGCTCAACTATCTTTCTCTCCATCAACCGCCTCCTGTTCCCTCTCGTCATGTAATCCTCCTTTTAACAAAACATGTTAAAAGAAAGTCATCATAACAAAGATTAACAGGTAGTCTCGTTTACATGGGAATAGATGCCTTTAAACTGGTACCGTTTTGGTGGGAACAAGCTCCCTAAAACTGGTACCGATTATGTGGGGATCAGACCCCTAAAATCGGTACCGAATTGGTGGGACGTAACACCTTACATCATCATGAGGATTTATGCTATTTTCGTAATCTATAATGAAAGACCATATAAGCGATAATCCATTACTTTTTATCTTCTGCATTATTGAGAAGATTGCTATTGTTTCAAGTATAATGCTCCCCATTGTCAAGACAAAAAAATGGGTTTATTAAGGTGGATCATTTTAACCTGCACTTGTTATAGTTGAACCCACTATTTCAAAATATATCTCCCTTGGGGTTCTGTATCCAAGAGACTGATGTAGTCT
>JACRGV010000001.1 GCA_016212215.1 Nitrospirota bacterium | reverse complement strand
TATAAAAATCATTCCTGAAACAGTTTCATCGCACCACTTAATTATTAAAACCAACGAAACTACAAAGGGTATTAAATACCTGCTTCCCTTTTCAAAGATAATTACATGGGATTGATATAATGGACTGTGAACGGTTACAAATGTTTAGATTTAATTCTACACTACAGGCTTGAAACCTTTACACAAATATGCGGTTATTATACAATGTGGTCAATCTATATAGTTTCCTTGAAAAAACAAAAGATTTAATGCTTACATTACTTCTCATTAGTTTATATAATTTACTATACCGTCTAAAAAATGATTATGATGTCAGAACGAATAATCCTATTGTACAAAAACTGCTTGCTTCACCACGGACAATAGTAATTACGCGGTTTCAACATTTGGGAGATACCGCTGTTATCCTTCCTGTAATTAAAGCATTGAGAAATGCCTACCCATCAGCCCTGATATACATATTAGTAAGACAAAATACAGGGGCAGAATTACTAAAAGGGTGCCCATGGCACAACGGCCTGATAATACTAAAAGGCAATACCTTTCGGGACAAGTTAACAGTGTTCAGAACCCTAAGAAAAATAGGTATTGATCTTTTCATTATCTCTACACAGGAATACGGCAAACTTCCATGGGCATTACTAACAAATGCACGTTGTATTATCGCATACAAAAAGGTCTTACTCGGCAGTGAAGAAAAAAAAGAAAAACTTCCATGGCTTATCAGTATACCTGTAAAATTTAATCCTGAATTGCATGAAACAGAAAGGAATCTGGAACTGTTGCGGGCCATTGGAATTAACATAACAAATAGTGAAATCAATGTAGACTGGATTAATAAATCGGATAAGGACTATGTTATCCGGTTACTATCAGAAAATGGAATAAGTAAGGACAGCAGCTTTGCAATAGCTGCCCCTTTTTCAAAAAGGCCGGCAAAGATGTGGCCTCCTGAAAGATTCCAACAAGTAATTCAATACTTAGTAAAAGAATATTCTCTAAAAGTAATAATCATTGGAGGAAAAGAAGATAAATCAATTATCAATTATTTAATTAATAGCCTTCATAATGATGTAATTGATTTAACCGGTAAGACAACAATACTTCAACTTGTATTCCTTATTAAAATGAGTAAACTAATGATTGCTGTTGACTCAGGTCCGGCCCACCTTGCAGTCGCAGGGAAGACTCCTGTGGTTGTTCTATTTGGTCCCGGGGAGGTTGAGAAATGGAACCCCGGATGGAACAATAGCCCGAATAAATACATATACAACAAACTTCCCTGCGCCCCATGCCGCGAGTACGACTGTGAGAAGCATAACAGGATGTGCATGAATAGTATTACGGTTAATAATGTTGTTAATAATATAGAAACCATGCTGAATTACAAAAGGAGTATCAATTAGGCGATGGAAAAGGAATTTTTAAAATATGAAAAATATGGCGCATATCACTGGGATAGAGTCTCCGGTTCATTTAAGCATCATGATGCAGGATTATTAGGTAAATACTTAAAAACCCTCGAATTAACCGACAATATTAACCCCAAGATACTCCTTGATATTGGATGCGGAGACGGCTGTCTGACTGCAATGTTTGCAGAGAAATTTCCGAACTCGCAAATAATAGGTTTGGATTACTCTGAGGCTGCCTTAAAGCTGGCGATTAAAAAGACTGAGAATCTAAAGAATATTCATTTTATTAAAGGCTCATGTTATGATTTAGGATTTAAAAATAAAGTTGATACAATCTCGTGTGTAGAGGTAATAGAACACCTTGACCGGCCTAAATCTTTTTTAATGAATTGTCATAACTTGCTTGTCAATAATGGGTATCTGATTTGTACAACCCCGGTCAGTAACCCGCAAATCGCTAAAGACCCGTATCATACTATTGAATATTCCCAGGAAGAGTTCAAACAGCTTTTGACTGAATCCGGTTTTACCATTCTTAAACATCAATTCAGTCATCCGCTCCCTTTGTTAAAACGCTATAAGAAAGTTTTGTCTCCTATGGGAATAGGGCATATACGGCTGTTCAGATATTTATATAATTTTAACTCCATAGTCCTGAAGAAAAATCCATTCCTCAGGTCATCGCATGCTAATCATTCAGATTTTTGCAAACAATATGTCCTTGCGAGAAAACAATGCAGTTAAACATAGAACTTATAGAGAACTCATATAAACCATGGTTCACAAAGGGAAACGAAAATCAGCGGGACAAGAATGTCCCGCCTATCCTCATAGATATGGATAGGCGGGGTTTTCTTACCCCGCAGGAAGGATTTTAGGATGAAGGGTCATACACAATGAAGATCGCCTTACTGAATGATTCATTCCTTCTTGATGAGACCATTGAGATAAATGGTACACAGGTCCAGTTATATAATCTTGCAAGGGCATTTCTTGATAGACATATAGAAGTCGCATACATACTGCCTTCAAAAGTTGATAGACCGATTGAGGAAATTATTGAGGGTATCAGGATCTTCAGAGTACCTTGTTCTAATGACGGGTTTTCATGGATAGCAGAGCTGGGCAGGTTTAATGCGGCTCTCTGTAGTATTAATCCTGATATTGTTTATCAGAGAGGGCGGTCTTATCTCACATACATTGCTGCGAATTGGGCAAAGAAAAATAATAAGGCATTTATATGGGCAAGCAATGGCGATGATTCATGCGGATTCTGGAAAGAATTGTCCGGCATTAAAAAAAAATCCTTTCCCTTATGGCTCAGATTTATCTTATATCCTTTGAAAGGTTATAAAGATATTCTTATTCATAAAGGTATTAGAATGGCTAATCGTGTTATTAATCAAACTGAACATCAAAAAGATCAACTGACAAGAAATTATGGCAAGGAAGGCATAGTTTTTCCTTCGTATTATAATATCAGCGGGGCATCTGCTATGCCTAAAAAAGAAAAGATATGTTTATGGACAGCAAATTTGATCCCAAGAAAACAACCGCAGATTTTTCTTCGATTGGCAGAATACTGCAAGACCTTAAAAGACTGGCAATTCGTAATTGTCGGAGGAGCCAGAAATAAACAATATCAGGAACAGATCATGAAAGAGGCATCTCATATACCCAATGTAACAGTTATGGGCCGGGTTACATTTAAACAGACAGAATCTTTTTTTGCAAAGGCATCTTTGTTCGTAAATACAAGTTTTCTTGAAGGGGTACCTAATGCAATGATACAGGCATGGCTTAACAACACTCCGGTACTTTCCCTGAGTGTTGACCCGAATAACTGGATAAACAGGTTCAACCTCGGTTTTTTTGCTGATGGTAATCTTGAAACTTTTTTATCTCATGGTTTAAAAATGCTGAAGGACCACACGGCCTTGCTGGAGCAGGGCGTTGACTGCCGTAATTTTGCTGTAAAAACATTTGCATCTGATAAAATAATTGACGGATATATCGAACAGTTTAATAAACTAACAGGACACATCTGATGCCGGTCAAAATCCTTATTCTGGATAATGCTATATTATGGGGTGGAGGCACAAACAGCATGTTAGAACTCCTCAAGAGGATTGATAAGGGGAAATACCATATAACAGCATTATTTTATAATAATTATAAAAATGGTTCATCATCTGACATTAAGACCGAGATAGAAAAACTGAAGATTGATGCCATTTTTTTTAAAAAGACAAAAATAACAGCATACCTAAAATTACTTCATAAGACAGGAAAGGCTGCCTTATTTTTTAATAAAAAGTTAAAGGCACGTTTTAACTTTTTCATGAACTACAATTTTTGCATTAAACCTGATGCTCAACGAATTGCAGATAAATTAAAAAAAATAAATATCAAATTACTGTACCTGAACAATTATCCATCCGCTAACCTTGAAGGCATATTAGCTGCAGAAATAGCAGGTATACCGGTAATACAACACAGCCGTATAAAATCGGATATAAATGCGTTTGAAGCCGGCGTAGTAAATAATATCGTCTCCAGAATAATATGTGTCTCATCCGGTGTAATGGAAGATGTAATAAACCAAGGAATATCCCGTGATAAGTGCGTTGTAGTGCATAATGGGATAGCCTCTGATTTTCATCCGTCACGAAGTAAGAATGACCTTAAAAAAGAACTGATGATAAAAAACAATACAATAATCATTGGAACTGTCTGCTCATTAATAAAGAGAAAAAGGGTCAGCGACCTATTATACGCTTTAAATGAGATTGATAAAACTTCAAAAACTATTGTTGATTACAAGTGCATACTTGTAGGAGACGGGGCTGAAAGAAAGAATCTTGAGAAATTGGTTCATAAGTTGAATCTCAAAGACAGGGTTATATTCACAGGATTTAATCCGGATGCGATTTCATACACCAATATAATGGACATCTTTGTCCTAACCTCAGAAAGAGAGGGTCTTCCGCGGGCAATACTTGAAGCCATGCTTATGGCAAAACCTGTTGTTGCTTATGATGTAATAGGACCATCAGAGCTTGTATTAAATGAACAAACAGGATACTTAGTGCCCTTTAAAAATATTAAAATTTTATCGAATACTATTCAAAGGCTTCTTGTCTCAAAGCCGCTTAGAGATCAGCTTGGTGAGAATGGAAAAAGAAGGGTCATTGAACAATTCTCTATAGAGAACTATGTTGCCGGTGTCGGTAAAGTAATTAAAGAGGTTCTTGGATATTGACGCTCTTGAAAACATTTACATACTCCTGAATAGTTCGTTCAAATGTAAACTTTTCAGCTTTTTTCCTTGCCTCGATACCCATATCAAATTCTCTCATTCGTTTAAATCCTAGTAATATTTTCTCAGCAATCTCTGCAGGATTTGTCGGATCTTTTATAACATATCCATCCATGCCTGATGTTATAATCTCCGACCCGCCGCTCAAGGAACTGGTTATAACAGGCAAACCGCTTGCCAAAGCCTCAAGATGAACATTTCCGAAAGGTTCATATAAGGTAGGGAAAACTAAGATGTCTGCTGCCCCGTAGTATTTTTCTACATTACCGATAGGTCCAAGGAAAGTTATAGAGTCTTCAACCCCAAGTTTCCTTGCTAATTTTTTATACATATCGGTATTACCCCGCCCGATAACCCAAAGGCGAAAAGAATGTTTTTTCAATAATGCAGATGATTCGATTAGATACCTTAACCCTTTTCTTTCAAATCCGGTACCGACATAAAGAAGAACGAACTGTTTTTTTTCTACTCCTAATTCCTGCCGTAATGATTCCCTGCCTGTTCGATACCTCGGATGAAACTTTTCTAAGTCTACCCCGTTGTAGATAACATGAATCATATCTTCAGGGACATTGTAAAGCTCCATAATTTCTTTTTTACTTTGGAAAGATAATGCAATAACCTTCTTAAATCTTCTTTTTTCAAAGATTAGCCTGTCTATGAATAAGACTGACCAATGAAGCGGATTAATAAGGATAGATAACTTTCTCCAAAAGTGTAATTGTTTTATTCTTATTGACAGCCATCCTTTATGACAGCCGTCTGCTGCCCTATACACATCCTGAAAAAAGATCCGTTCATTGCTGAAAATAATATCAAAATGCTCCTTACGAATCATAAACCATATTGTCAGTGCAAAACTCCATATCTTCAGGATAGAAAGACCGCCTATCATAGGTACTTTATGAAAGATTACTCCGGTTGAATCGGATTGTGGGGACCGGGGCCATTTGTTTGCAAATATATGTACCTCGTGCCCTTGTTTGATAAGGTGATTTGCTAAGAAATTGAGATAACGCTCAGCCCCGCCGAACGGGTTATATTTTTTCCTTACGATAGCAATCTTCATGTGAAAATAACCCCATCCCCTCCCTCACCCTCCCCTTGAAGGGGAGGGAATAAATAACCTAAGCACCCTCTCCCTCAGGGAGAGGGCCAGGGTGAGGGTGGGGTAGCTATGTTATCTTACTTCTAACTTCTTACCTCTAACTTCTGCTCACTGCTTTACTTCAGACTTCCTTTTCTTAAGCTTCACGTCATGCTCCCTTATCCTGTCTGTTTTTCTAACTACATCACTTATCAAGGACATCTGATGCCTTACATCTTCCTTTGAACCAAAGTAATTTATAAGAAACCTCAGCCTGTCTGTTTTGCTGATAATGTTTACCGGAGCGGAATAATTCAATGCCGCAAGGTCTTTTATAATCCACCTTTTTCTGAACCATCGCCTGCGGTCTACACGCTGGAGGTCAAGAACCCTCCATTGCCTCTTGCCATCTTCAGGTTTAATAAAAATATGACAACAGTAAAAATCCCTGTGATTAAACCCTGCACCGTGCATTGTACGAGCTATTTCAGCAACCTCTTTAATCAATGCCCTTTTGTTAATAATCTTCTCTTTGGACAGCGGCGGTATAATTTGCGTTTTAAGATACATCTCAAGGGATTGGAACCCCTTCAACTCCTCTGTTATCAGAAAGGATTCCTGATGGAACAAAGAGACATCCTCACCTGCTGCTACAGCAGTTAGTGTAGGGATACCGTGTTCATGAAATGCCTGAATCACGTCCCATTCCTTTCTGCCCCACGATATTGAAAAGCCTGATAAAAATGACCTTAATGCATCCGAAGGGCTGACCGCACCTTTATGGGATTTCATGAAGAAAAAAGAAATCCCCCCCCTTTGTTCAAGGGGGGGCTGGGGGGGGTAATTCCCTGATTTAAGTTCAATCCTTCGGATAGTCCTTGATGGAAGGCGTTTGAGTACCGTACCTCCTTCAAACAACATAAAATCCTTAAAGATTCTAAGTCCATTTTGCTCTAATATTTTTTTAAAAGGTTCTGCTATATACAGCCACATGATTTGATCTTCATTGGATTTTCCGGGCAAGGATGACCCATTTATCAGAAAAGATGGGATAGGTAGGAAATATTTTTATAAGTTTGAGGCCTGCCTCATTGAAATCTTTGGATATATCTTCAACGGATACACGGTTATATTGCTTTGTTGATAAACCAAGTTTTCCTTTTAGATGTTTTAGCCTGTACTTCATTGTGTATTTATGACGATAGTCAACTATAACCCACCGGCGGCTGATCCTGGCCATTTCCCTCAATGCCCTTCTGCGGACATCCGTCGGGAGATGGAATAAGAACCTAATGCTGAATATGCTGTCAAATGACCCGTCAGCAAAAGGGAGTTTCTCAGCATCACATCTGACAAAGCCGTTTGAGAGTGAGCTATCACGCACCTTTCCCTGTGCAACCTGCATCATCTCATGAGATATATCCGACCCGGTTAGCTTTATATTCTTTGAAAGCAGAAAAGGCATTATCCGGCCGGTACCGCATGGGATATCAATAGCACTGTGTATGGCATTACCCATTGAAGCGGCAAGGTCTATTGCCTTGCTGATAGCGAGGAGCTTCCTCTTATTACTCCATCGCCTGCTTGCACTGGACCATCTGAATGCATCATAATCCTTCGCCACCTTATCCGCCTGATAATGTGCCTTCTTCCTGTCATATTCTCCGGGTTCTGCTGTAATTGGTACGTGTTGTGTTTTCATAATATATTAACCCCATCCCCACCCTAACCCTCCCCCATTCAGTGTCGGGGAGGGAATCTATGCACCCTCTCCCTCAGGGAGAGGGTCCGGGTGAGGGTGGGGTTCCTTGTTTTTTTCTTGCTTCTAACTTCTTGCTTCTGCCTTTAATCTGCTTACTGCTCACTGCTTACTGTTCACTTTCTTCTGCAGGCGGCGAAACTTCAAACACCTCCCAAAGCGGTACTTCCATCTTTTCCAGAGAAGCGAGGCGGAGCACCTCTGTACTGCCGAGTATGAACGGCCCCTTAAATCTTCCTGATATAAGACAGTTCTTCTCAACAACCATCCCCTCTGGGTCAACAACAATATATTCTCTTACCTTAAACTTCTCATATAGCGCCTTTTTATCCCTTTTATCTCTTAGTGAAGTTGAAGGGGATAAGACCTCTATAATCAAATCCGGGGGACCATATATCCTGTCTTTTATCTTCTTCTCATCACATACAACCATGACATCCGGTTGAACAAAATTATAATCATCAAAGTATACGTCAAGAGGAGCCATAAAAACCTTGCATGGATTACCTTTTAACTTTTCTTTTATTATAAAATAAAAGTTGCCTGCGATAGATTGATGCCTTGGTGTTGGTGATGGTGACATATCATACGCCTTACCATCAATAACCTCCCACCTCTCATCATCAGGCCATGTAAGATAGTCCTGCCATGTGTATACCTTTTCTGATTTTTTCTTTAAAAGACTCATACGAATAACCCCATCCCCACCCTAACCCTCCCCCATTCAGTGTCGGGGAGGGAATCTATGCACCCTCTCCCTCAGGGAGAGGGTCCGGGTGAGGGTGGGATTCCTTGTTTTTTTCTTGCTTCTAACTTCTTGCTTCTGCCTTTAATCTGCTTACTGCTCACTGCTTACTGTTCACTTTCTTCTGCAGGCGGCGAAACTTCAAAAACCTCCCAAAGCGGTACCTCAATCTTATCAAGAGATGCAAGTCGCAGCACCTCTTGACTGCCAAGTATGAATGGCCCCTTATATTTTCCTGAGATAAGGCAATTCTTCTCAACAACCATCCCCTCAGGTTCAACTACAATATACTCCCTTACCTTAAATTTCTCGTATAGTGCCTTCTTATCTCTTTTATCTTTTAGGGAAGTTGAAGGTGATAAGACCTCTATAATCAGATCAGGGGCACCATATATCCTGTCTTTTATCTTTTTCTCATCACACACAACCATGACATCTGGTTGAACAAAATTATAATCATCGAGATATACGTCAAGAGGGGCAATAAAGACCTTGCATTTACCACCAGTAAGTTTTGATTTAAGAATAGTTGCAAAGTTCAACACAAACCTTTGATGGCTGGATGAAGGTGATGGCGACATATCATACGCCTTCCCGTCAATCACCTCCCACCTCTCATCATCAGGCCATGTAAGGTAGTCCTGCCATGTGTATATCTTTTCTGATTTTTTCTTTAAAAGACTCATGCGAATAACCCCATCCCCACCCTAACCCTCCCCCATTCAGTGTCGGGGAGGGAATAAATAACCTAAGCACCCTCTCCCTCAGGGAGAGGGCAAGGGTGAGGGTGGGGTTACTTGTTTTATCTTGCTTCTAACTTCTCTATTCTTGCTTCTGCCTTTAATCTGCTTACTGCTTACTGTTCACTGCTTACTGTCTTTCCTAAAACCCTACATTAACCCTTGCACTATACATATTCACATCAGAGAAGTCTGCCTGAACGACTAAATTAACAAGGAGAAGTTTTACCTTTGCACCTAGAAAAATCTTGGTAGCGCTGGTGCTTACATCCTTAAAACTCACTGCACTGGAGTTTTCACTGGTATTAATCCATACCTGTCCCACACCTGCATAAGGTGTAATAAATAAGAATCCTTTACTGATTGATGCATCAAGTCCATAAGTTGATGCATCAAGTTCTTTCACACCGGACAATGCTGTATAACTTCCCCTTATTGCAACAGCAGGTGATACTATTGTCCCTCTTAACACAGCCCATTTCAGCTCACCGCCGTAGAGAGAGATATTTGAGTTCGGTACAGTAGCATATTCTAATCCAACATCTATCCCAAGCGGCAGTCCCTTTTGCACATGCAGTTTAGGCAGAATCAGATAGTCAGGCGGATTATTAATTACACCCTTCCAGTTAGAAGAATCTATCTTTGCTGCTGTAACCTCAACACCTGCATCGAAACCAAGTATACCAAGCGGTTCCGCAGGTGAAAGCGGGGCATAACTAATTAATAGTCCCAGCTCTTTACTCATATCTTTAAACTTAGGCTCGAGCAAAGTAGATTGAAGGTCAATCTTACTTCCTGCATAACCAACCGACATTGTCATTACAACAAATAACACAGCAATTATTGAAGATAATGTAATCTTTCTCATCAATCCCTCCTTATATTAGTTGAGTGGTTGAAACGTCCCTAAACTACCCTAATTTCCTTATAGATGTCAAGGTGTTTCTGTCAAAAATGCGGGACAGGAATGTCCCGCCTATCCATTACTCACTGTTTTTCTTGCTTCTTGCCTCTGCCTTCTTACTTCTAACTTCTTGCCTCTTGCTTCTTGCCTCTTGCTTCTTACTTCTTGCTTCTTGCTATGATCCCCTCTATATACCTTCCCGTCTCCCCCGCCACCTCTTCTGACTCAATCATCAGAGAGAGTTCATTATTGTACTGAAGGGCACTCGATGTAAGGTTGTGACTGCCTATGAACGTAAACCTTCCGTCAATCACAACAGCCTTTACGTGGGTGCGTTTTGATGGTGAGTCAAAAAAGACCTTAACACCGCCTCTGTCCAATTCCCTTGCAGTCTGCTCATTACCAGCATTAAGTGATGAACCCATCTCATCCTCAAGTTCTAACAACACCCTCACATCAACACCCCTTTGAGAAGCCTTTATCAGGGCTACTTTAATCCTGTCTGCATAATTTGAACTTTTACCCGAAGTTTTAAACACATACATGCTGACAATGATTTCATGTTTTGAATTATTAATATGATTCAACAGCACATCAAAGTAATTTCTATCTTCAAGTACTGTAGTCCCTTTAAAAGAAGGTGGAGATGTCTCATGCCGCCGGGATTTAGCAGACGCATCTGAAAATGCAATGAACCCGATTAGGAAAAATATTAATAATATTTGTGCTTTAAAATTTCTTTCCAAACCTTGCCTTCAAAGCCTCAAGCTGATTTGTCATACTCTTAGGGCTTTCTGTCTTTTGGGTTATCTCTTTTCTGTCAGTCTTTCGAGGCTCCGTGCCGGACTGTGGAAGCAGTGCCTTCCTTGAAAGGGCAATTCGCTTTAACGGCACATCAACTGTAATGACCTTAACCTTAACAATCTCTCCAACCCTCACTGCGTCTTTCGGATCTTTGATGAATTTGTTGGAAAGCTCTGATATGTGGATAAGGCCGTCCTGATGGACTCCAATGTCAACGAATGCACCAAAATTGGTTACGTTAGTCACCGTCCCTTCCAGTACCATCCCCTCCTGCAAATCAGTTATCTCCTTAACATCATCCCTGAATGTTACCGTAGTAAACTTCTCACGCGGGTCCCTTCCGGGTTTTAACAGCTCTTCCCGGATATCGTTTAAAGTATATTCCCCGGCCTTATCATCCGTAAACTGTTTTATATCAAGAGACTGAACAACCTTAACATTTTCCAGCAGCTCAGCAACCTTTAAGCCAAGTGTTGATGCCATCTTTTCCACAACAGGATACGATTCAGGATGCACTGCTGTCCCGTCAAGCGGATTATCACTCCCCTTTACCCTGAGAAATCCGGCTGACTGCTGAAATGTCTTCTCACCAAAACCTGAGACATTCATAAGTGATTGCCTTGAACGGAATGAACCGTTTTCTTCGCGGTACTTGACCACCCTCTTCGCAACTGATTCATTTATCCCTGCCACATACCTGAGAAGTGCATACGAGGCTGTATTCAGATCCACGCCAACTTTATTTACAGAGGACTCTACAGTGCTGTCAAGCCCTTGCTTCAGTTTTTTCTGGTCAACGTCATGCTGATACTGTCCGACACCAATCGCCTTAGGATCTATCTTTACCAGTTCTGCAAGGGGGTCCTGCAGTCTTCTTGCAATTGAAATGGCGCCCCTGACTGTTAGGTCAAGGTCAGGGAACTCATCCCTTGCTATGTCAGAGGCTGAATATACAGATGCCCCTGCCTCACTGACCACAGCACAGAATATCCCTTCAAACTTTTGCTCTTTTAACATATCCCTGACAAAGCCCTCAGTCTCTCTGGAGCCTGTCCCATTGCCGATAGCAATCCCTCTGATGCGGTACTTCTGAATCAGTGCTGTCAAGGTCTTTGCAGCCCCTGCGATATCATTCCTCGGCTCAGTCGGATAAATAGTAGTGTTCTCAAGCATTTTACCTGTCTCATCTATAACAGCCACTTTACAGCCTGTCCTCATTCCCGGGTCAACACCAATCACTGTTATTGCACCGGCCGGAGGCGCCAGAAGAAGGTTCTTCAGGTTCTCCTCAAATACCCTGATCGCCTCCTCATCTGACCGCTTTTTTAAGACAACACGCACCTCCGTCTGTATAGCAGGGTTCAGCAGTCTTGTATAACTGTCTATAATAGATCTCTCAAGGTATGGTGCAAAGACAGAACCGGCGTCTTTTATAATACGGTCTTTCAGATATGCAAGACCCTTTTCTTCTTCAATATCTATGGAAAATGTGAGAACACCATCTTCCCACCCGCGTCTGATTGCAAGCATCCTGTGGGAAGGAATAATCGCTGCAGGTTCACGGAAATCATAATACATCTCAAACTTCGTCTTCTCCGTCTCCTTCCCCTTAACAACACGCGAGACAACAACACCATCCCTCATCATAGTCTCCCTCAACACCTTCCTGAAATCGGCATTCTCAGAGACCCATTCAGCTATAATGTGCAAAGCACCATCAACCGCATCACCTGCTGAAGCAACGCCTTTCTCTTCACTGACAAATTCAACAGCAAGAGCTTCTATGGACTTGTCCGCCTGCACCTGCTCAAACATATACTTAGCCAATGGCTCCAATCCCTTATCAATGGCAATAGTAGCCTTAGTCCTTCGCTTAGGTTTGTAGGGAAGATACAGGTCTTCCAGCTCGTTCTTTTCAAAGCACCCGTCAATCCTGACTTTAAGTTCAGGGCTTAATTTACCCAACTCCTCTATCGTCTTCAGTATCACAACTTTACGTTCCAGTAACTCACTGTAATATCCCCTCTTTTCCTCAATCCCCCTTATCTGCACCTCATCCAGATTCCCTGTAACTTCCTTCCTGTATCTGGCGATGAATGGAACCGTCCCGCCATCTTTCAGCAATATCAGCGTCTCAGCTATCTGCCTCTCTGAAACACTAATCTCTTCAGCTATCTTTTTCAGTATGACTTTATTCTCATGAAACTCCATTCAATCTCCTTTATCTGAAAAACCTTCCGGCGGGGTTAGAAAACCCCGCCTATCCATTTATATAAGGATAGGCGGGACATTCTTGTCCCGCTTTTTTCATCATTCGTAAACAACCCCATCCCCACCCTAACCCTCCCCTTGAAGGGGAGGGAATAAACGTTAGCCTCCCTCTCCCATGGCGGGAGAGGGTCCGGGTGAGGGGGCCTCATTTTCATCATCCTTTGTGAGCCGAAGGCTCATGTGGGTTCATCCGAAAATCCCTTCCGGCGGGGTAAGAAAACCCCGCCTATCCATTTCTACGAGGATAGGCGGGACTTTCTTGTCCCGCTGATTTTCATGCCCCTTTGTGAGCGCCCCGCTCATGACGGTTCATCCGAAAATAAACCCCATCCCCACCCTAACCCTCCCCTTGAAGGGGAGGGAATAAACGTTAGCCTCCCTCTCCCCTGGCGGGAGAGGGTCCGGGTGAGGGGGCCTCATTTTCATCATCCTTTGTGAGC